>JAGQOG010000350.1 GCA_020427695.1 Phycisphaerales bacterium | reverse complement strand
GGATGCGTCGCTACGGACTCCCCTCCGCCAACGACTCTTGCCCGGCGTTCACCGCCCGGACGGCATCCCTGAACGGACTGTTGTTGAGGATCAGACGGAAGCGCCCCAGGAACGTCTCGTGGTCTTGTTGGGTCGCCGCCTCGATCGTCGACTGTTCGCGATCGAGGAGTGCGAACCCCGCGTCGGCGTGGCCCGCGTAGATCAACTCCAGGGCATGGCGAAGGACGGCGGCGAAACGATCGCGCGGCTGCGGTCCCGCCTTCGCCAGGATGTCGTCCAACTCCTGCTCGGTGGCGCCGGGCCGGCGCATGCTGGGGAGGTCGGGCACGAACGCGCCAGAGGATCCCGTCGGCCCGGGTCGGAAGATCAGCGGGACCTGGATCCTCGGGTTCTGGTAGCCCGCGGTCCACACGTAGTCGAAGGTCGGATCGCCGCAACGGAATCGCAGCGGCTGGTCGGGCCGGGGCGGCTCGAAGAGACCGCTCCACGGAATGACCGCTTCGGGAGTCACCCCGCGAAACCACGGGTTGGTGTCGATCGAGAAGAGGGAGGTGGTCGTGGCCCCGCCACTCCCGCCGGTCGGCGCCTGGACGATCAGGTCGGGCAGACCGTCGCCGGTGATGTCTTCGCCGAGGCCGATGCGGGTGGGATCGGTCGCCATCGCGGTGGTGGCGCCGCCCAGCTCGAAGTAGAAGCCTTCGAGCACCAGCATCCGTTCGCCGTCGCGCGTGACCACGACGCGACGACGGAAGTCCTTCGCGCGCGGGTTCCGGACCTCCTGCACCTCGACGATGGCGACGCCAAGGTCGATGCGCTTGGTCACCCGCCACTTCGGCAGAAACGCGTAGTGCCAGCCGAGCCGATACCCCACCGGTCCGAGCACCGCGAAGACCGGCGCGAGGACGAGCAGGAGTCCCAGTCCCGTCGGCACCCAACGGATGTGCCGCCGATGGAGTTGGCGCTCCTGGGCGACCTCGTGGCCGCATTCGGGGCAGCGAAGGCCGGCGATGCCGCTCATGTCGTACCAGCACTTCGGACATCGGCGGCGGCCACGGCCCCGATCGCGGAGGCCCCACCTGAGGAGCCAGGCGCCCGCTCCCAGCACCGGGAGCGCAAGGACGATGGCGCCGACCAGCCAGAGCGCGTTGAAGGGTGCCGCGGAACCCATGGCCGGGAAGGTACCACGGTGCGCCATCCTCGCTGCCACCAGGACGATTCCCGGTCCGACCGGACCTCCCGAGCGGTAGAGTGGCGATGCGGCCTCGGCCTGCCGATTCCGGCGCCGGCCCCAGGAGAACGCCCATGGCTTCGACGCATCGAGTTGGGACCGTGTTCGCGGCGGCGCTGGTCGCCGGCGCGCTCGGCTGGACCTGCCTGGCCTCTGCTGCCCCTGCGCCACCCGCCGACGGCGCCGCGCCGCTGCCGAGCGATCCGGCGTTGGTGCGGGGCGAGTTGCCCAACGGACTGCACTACGTTGTGCGCCGTCACGATGTGCCGCCCGGCCGCGCCGTGATGTGGATCCATCTGCACACCGGTTCCCTCAACGAGACGGAGCGCCAGCGCGGCATCGCACACTATCTCGAGCACATGGCGTTCAACGGCTCGCGGAACTTCCCGCCGGGCTCGCTGGTGCCGTTCTTCGAATCGATGGGCATGACCTTTGGCCGCGACCAGAACGCGTTCACGAGCTTCGACCAGACCACCTACCAGCTCTCCCTGCCCAAGGCCGATGCCGAGACGCTGGGCAGCGGCATGACGTTCTTCGCGGACGTCCTCACGGAGCTTTCGCTCCTGCCCGGCGAGATCGACGCCGAGCGGCAGATCATCCAGGAGGAGCGACGACGCGGCCTCTCCGGCCAGCAGCGGGTGAACGACATCGTGATGGAGCGCATGACCCCGGGGTCGATCTTCGGCGTGCGCCAGCCGATCGGAACCGAGCAGTCGATCGATGGGCTCGCCGAGGAGGACTTCCGCGCCTACTACGGCAACTGGTACGTGCCGTCGAACGCCACGCTCATCGTGGTCGCCGACGCCGATCCGGCCATGGTCGTGAAGGTGATCGAGGAGCGGTTCGGTTCGGCACCGACGCGGCCCCGTCCCACGCCGCAGGCGGCGAACGTCACGGCGTACGACCGTTCGTTCGCGATCGTGGCCAGCGATCCCGAGGTGCGGGGCGAGTCGCTGCGCATCACGCGGATCGAGCCGGCGCACCCGCCGACGACAACCGCCGCGCAGTACCGCGACGATCTGATCGTCGGGTTGGGCACCGCAGCGTTCAACCGGCGCTTGGGCGAGAAGGTGGCCCGCGGCGGCACCAGCTACCTCAGCGCGAGGGCATCGGCGGGAAACGAGGTCGGCGCCCTGTACACGGCGGAGATCTCCGCCCGTCCGGCCCCCGGCGCCTGGAAGGCGGCGCTGGACGAGGTGGCGCTCGAACTCCAGCGGGCCCGCACCTTCGGGTTCTCGGAGCGGGAACTCGAACAGGTCGGAAAGGGACTGGTTGCCGGAGCGGAGCGAGCGGTGGACACCGAGGCCACGGTGCCCGCGTCGTCGCTCATCTCGCGCATCAACAACGATCTGGCGAGCGGCGAACCGACCTTGTCTCCGCAACAGCGCCTCGATCTCCTCCGCACGTTCCTCCCGACGATCACCGCCGAGGAGGTCGGCAGCCGGTTCGCGCGGGCGTTCGATCCGACCGCCGTCGCCTTCATCGCCGTGATGCGCGAGGGCGATGGTGCCGCCGTGCCCACCGAGTCGGAGCTGCTTGCCGTCGGCACGGCGGCGCTCAAGGTCGTGCCGGAGCCCGAGGTTGAGTTGGCCCACGCCACCGAGCTGCTGGCCGAACCCCCGGTACCGGGGGCGGTGGCCGAGGGCGGCATGCACGCCGGGAGCGCCGTCTGGTCCGGTTGGCTCGACAACAACATCCGCGTTCATCACCGTTTCATGGACGAACGCCGCAACGCGGCGACGGTCCAGATCGCGCTGATCGGCGGGCCGCTCCTCGAGGACGCCTCCAACCACGGCATCACCCAGGCGGCCCAACTCGCATTCTCGCGGCCGGCCACGCGCCATCTCTCTTCGACGGACATCCGCGACCTCATGACCGGACGGAAGGTCGCCGTGGGCGGCGCGGGCGGCTTCCGCGGAGGCCGCGGGGGCCGCGGTCGCGGCGGCAGTGGCGGCGGCGACAGCATCAGCCTCAGCATCTCGGGCAGTCCGGACGAGTTCGAGACCGGATTCCAGTTGGCGTACCTCCTTCTCACCGAGCCGCTGATCGAGTCGGCCGGATTCGACCAGTACCTGACCTCGACGCGGGAGGCGCTGGCGGAGTCGGTGAAGAGCCCGATGTCGCTGGGGGCGCGCTGCGTCGCCGAAGCGATGTACCCGCCCGACGAGCCGCGGACGCGCCCGTTGGAGATCGCCGAGCTCGACCGCATCGAGCTCGGCCAGGCCCAGGCCTGGCTGGATCGGCTGGTGCGCGAGTCGCCGATCGAGGTCTCGATCGTCGGCGACATCGACCGCGACCAGGCGCTCGACCTCGTCGCCCGCTACCTCGGCGCGCTGCCCACCCGGCCGCGCATCGACCCGACGACCTACGAGTCGCTGCGGCACCTTCAGCGCCCGGACGGGCCTCGTGTCGTGCAACGCACACTGGAGACGCCCACCGAGCAGGCGTTCGTCTTTGTGGGCTTCTACGGTCCCGACCAGACCGATCGAGCGGCCGCGCGGGCGATGGCCATGGCGGCGCGGATCCTCTCGATGCGCATGGTGAAGGAGGTGCGCGAAGAGGCGCAGCTCGTCTACAGCATCGGCGCGAGTTCGCGGGCCGGGAGCACCTACCCGGGCTTCGGCGTGTTCTCCGCCAGCGCGCCCACCGAGCCCGCCAAGGCCGACGCACTGGTCGCGAAGCTCCAGTCGATGTACACGACGTTCGCGGAGAGCGGACCGAGCGAGGACGAGATGGAGACGGCCAAGAAGCAGGTGGCGAACACCTTCTCCGAGCAGGTCCGCCAGCCCTCCTACTGGCTGGGCCGTCTGAACGAGATGACCTTCCGAGGCGTCACGCTCGACGAGATTCTCTCGGAGCCGGACGCCTACCAGGCGGTCACGGCCGCGGAGGTCCGGGAGACGTTCCGCCAGTTCTACACGTCGCAGGACCCGATCGTGGTGGTGGTGCGTCCCGACGATTCGAGCTCCACCGAGTGATCGCGGCCGTCGCCGGGCGCGGCCGCGAGCCCCGCCCGGCGACGGGGCGTTGGTATCATTCCCATCCCATGCCCCAGATCACGATCAACGGCGAGCCCTACGAATTCGAGAAGGGCGAGACCATCCTCCAGGTCGCCATCCGCAACGGCGTGGAGATCCCGCACTACTGCTGGCATCCGGGGTTGTCGGTGGTGGCGAGCTGCCGGATCTGTCTCGCGGAGGTGTGGGCCCCGAATCCGCGCAACGACAACCGGCTCGAGCCCATTCCCAAGCTCCTGCCCACGTGCCAGACGCCCTGCGGAGAGGGGCAGGCGGTGTACACCGACAGCCCCAAGTCGATCGCCAACCAGAAGGCGGTGATGGAGTACCTGCTGATCAACCATCCCGTCGATTGCCCGGTGTGCGATCAGGCGGGCGAGTGCTATCTGCAGGACTACTCCTACCAGTACGGGCGCGGGCAGTCGCGCTTCGAGGAGGACAAGATCAAGCAGCCCAAGAAGGACCTCGGGCCGCATGTCCTCCTGTACTCCGACCGGTGCATCATGTGCACCCGGTGCGTGCGCTTTTGCCGCGAGGTCACCGGTACGGCGGAAATCGTGGTCGAAGGACGCGGTTCGACGGAACAGATCGACGTCTTCCCCGGCATCGCCTTGGCGAACGAGCTCTCCGCGAACGTGATCGACCTCTGCCCGGTCGGTGCCCTGCTCGACAAGGACTTCCTGTTCCAGCAGCGGGTGTGGTTCCTCAAGAAGACGCCGTCGATCGACGGCATCACCGCCTCGGGAGACAACATCTCGACCGAGCACAACAACGGGCAGGGGTACCGCATCAAGCCGCGGGAGAACCTCGAGGTGAACAAGTGGTGGATCTCCGACGAGATCCGCTACGGATGGAAGTTCGTGCACGACGAGGCGCGGCTTCGCCTTCCCGCGGTGCGCGGCGAGGAACCGTTCGAGCCCGCGGAGGCTCCGGTCGCCTACGAGGCGGCCTATGCCCGCGCCATCGAGCTGATCGGGGCGGCGAAGAAGCTGGCGCTGCTGGCCAGCCCCATGCTGTCGTGCGAGGACACCTTCCATCTTGCCGAGCTGGTGGAGCGCAGCGGCCGCCCGAGCGTCATGGGGGTGGGGCCGATTCCGCGCAGCGGCGAGGACCGGGTGTTCGCTGGCGGCTACACGATCCACGCCGAGAAGGCGCCGAACGCCCGCGGGGTGCGCCGTGTGCTGGGCTGTTTCGACAAGTCGGTCCGCGAGTTCGACGCGTTCCTGGGAGCGATCGCGGACGCGGACACGGTCATCGTGACCGGAAACTACCCGAGCGACTGGGTCACGCCCAAGCTCGTCGAGGCGTTGCGCGGGAAGAAGGTCATCCTGATCGACACCCTGCCGACCGCGTTGGTCGAGTCGGCCGACGTGCTTCTTCCCGGCGCGACCTGGGTGGAGAAGTCGGGCACCTTCGAGAACGCCAAGGGACGACTTCAGGCCTTCTTCCGGGCCATCGAGCCCATCGACTACGCCAAGAGCGAGGCCCAGATCGCCATCGATCTTCTCGCGGCGTTCGAGTCGGGCGAGGCTGCGCCTCCGGGCGAACTTGGCGCCGAGGCGTTCGACGCCGCCCGCACCCGTGGCGCGCTCGCTGCCCGCGGACTGCAGGACTTCGTCGCGTCCGTCCATGTGCCCGAAGGACACGGCAAGGTCGAGGCGGACATGGTTCTCGTTGATCTCTGAGCGGGGACGGGGCGCTTCGGGCGGGGTATCAGTCGAACGGCGTGGGAACGTCGAGCGGTTTTTGCATCTGGCGTGTCCACGGGATGTCCGGCGGATCAGCGAGGGGGGTATCAGGTATCAGGTGTGGACGCCTTTGGACGGTGTGCGCTGGTTGCGGGAACGGACGGCATCGGCCAGCGCGCACTGTGTGAGAGATCCGCCGGCGCCCGACCCCGATCCCTGATACCCCTCTCCCCGCGTCTCCGGCCGCCACGGGTGCAACTCACCGCGCAACCGCTCCTCCGTCCCCAAGGCGGTCGACTGATCCCTGATACCTGGTCTCGATACCTGGTCTCGATACCCGACCCCCGACTCTCGATCCCCACACCATCTGAGCGCGCCGCGAGCGCAGGAATTTTCTCGCGCGGATGCGCCCTTCATCTCGTGGCGTTCCACTCCCCGTCGTCGTGCGAACACGACGGAACCACAACAGGAGTGACGCCAATGTCGTCGAATCGATTCATCTCTCGTATGGGCAGCGTGGCCGGTCTCGGCCTCGTTGCCTTCACGGCCAGCGCCGGTGTCGAGGCGCAGCCCTACCTGAACTCCAACTCGGTGCGGATCGAGCGCCTGGAGACGATTCTCCAGGTCGGCGAATCCGCCGCCAACGGCTACCGGATGGTGGGCGTGCCCGACGGCCTCGGGGCGTACCCGATGAAGGACGGGACCCTCCGCCTGTACATGAACCACGAGCTCAGCCAAGGCGCGGGCATTGCCCGGGCGCACGGCGCCACCGGCTCGTTCGTCTCCGAATGGACCATCGGCTTCGTGCCGAGCGACGAGGGATCGCTCTCCTTCGTCGTGACCTCCGGCCAGGACGCGTTCGACACCGTGTACGACTGGGACGGGTCCGCCTACGTCGCCGCCACGGGCAGCTTCCAGTCGTTCTGCTCGGCGTACCTTGCGGGCCCGCAGAACGACTTCGACCGCTACGTCTTCATGACCGGCGAGGAGACCCCCGGCACGGGCAACTTCGACGGCATCGCGGGCGGGCAGTCCTGGGCCGTCTTTGACGGCGCCGCGTGGGCCCTTCCCCGACTCGGCCGCTTCTCCCACGAGCAGCAGCTCCTGCTGACGGGCACCGGCAACAAGACGGTCGTGTGGGGATGCGACGACTTCTTCGGGGGCACGCCGGCTCACGTCTTCATGTACGTGGGCGAAAAGGATCCCGGCAGCAGCGATCCGCTCGCGATCAACGGCCTCAGCACCGGCGAACTCTACGTGCTCAAGCTCGCCGGCGCCGCCGACGAGGGCGACACGGTCAAGGGCGTCTCCTACGCGGCGACCTTCGAGCCGGTGAACTGGGACCAGGACACGACCGGCCTGCACAACGAGGCCGGCGGGCTCGGCGCCATGGGCTTCATCCGCATCGAAGACGCCCAGTACGATCCGACGAACCCCGGGGTCCTCTACTTCGTGACGACCGGTGCACCCACCACGCCGGACAACCTCTTCGGCCGGGGCTACAAGTTCACGTTCAACGACATCACCGACCCGCTCGCCGGCGGCACCCTCGAGGTGATCATCGACGGCAGCGAGGGCATCGTGAGCCCGGACAACATCGGCCTCGACAAGAACGGGAACCTGCTCATCCAGGAGGATCCCAACTACAACCTGCTCGGCGAGCTCGGCCTGTCGCGCGATGCCAGCATCTGGCTCTACCGGACGGGCAGCGGCAGCCTCGAGCGCGTGCTCGAGATGAACACGCTCCTGGCGGGCTCGATCGACGGCGGCTACTACCCCGGCAAGTGGGAGACCAGCGGCATCATCGACGCCGAGGACATCCTCGGACCGGGCTGGTGGCTCTTCGATGTGCAGGCGCACTACAACCTCGCCGATCCGGAACTTGTTCAGGGCGGACAGCTCCTGGCCGTTCAACTCGGCTTCGGCGCGACCGACGCGCCGTCGTACCTTGCCGCGGTGTCCGACCGTGCCAAGCGCGTCGATCCGATCCTGACCGTTGGCGACTCGGTCGACGGCTACCGGATGGTGGGCATTCCCGACGGCATGGGTGCGTACGACATGGGCGACGGCACCTTCCGCCTCCTTCTCAACCACGAGCTGAACCAGACCGCGGGCATCCCGCGTGCGCACGGCGGGACCGGTGCCTTCGTCTCCGACTGGACGATCGGGTTCGACGGCGACGGGATCGACACCGCGTACAACGTGGCCAGCGGCAGCGACCTCATCCAGCAGGTGCAGGACTACGACGACGGCACCGGCGAGTATGTCGAGGTGATCAACGGCCAGTTCGCTCGCCTCTGCTCGGCGTTCCTCGCCGGCCCCGAGGTCGGCTTCGAGACGATGGCGTTCCTCACCGGCGAGGAGACCGGCAACAGCGGCACGCTGGACGGCATCCAGGGCGGCCAGAGCTTCGCGGTGATCGACGGCACGGCGTGGGCCCTCCCTCGACTGGGTCGCTCCGCCAAGGAGAACCAGGTTGTCCTTCCCGGTACCGGCGAGACGACGGTCGCGATCGCGCTCGATGACTCGAACCCCGCGTACGTGTGGGTCTACGTTGGCACCAAGGAGCCGGACAGCGACTTCGTACTCGACCGCCTCGGCTTCACCAACGGCTCGCTGTACACCGTTGTCGCCGACGGCGTGGCCAGCGAGAACGACCTGGTGAAGGGCGTGTCGGTTCCGTTCTCCCTGGCGAAGGTCGATTGGACGCTTCCCGGCGGCGAGCTCAAGGCCCAGGCTGCGGCGCTCAACGCGATGCAGTTCGTCCGGATCGAGGACGGGGCGAACAACCCGTCCGTGCCCGGACAGTTCTGGTTCGACACGACCGGCGGCCTCGGCACCGGAAACGACAACGGCAAGCTGCACCGTCTCGACTTCAGCGACCTTGGCAACGTGCTGGCCGGCGGCACGATCACCAATGCGCTCGACGGCAGCGAAGGCGTCGTCAGCCCGGACAACATCGACGTGAACACCAACGGTCAGCTTGTGCTCTGCGAGGATCCCAACTACGACCTCATCGGCCGCAACAGCAGCGTCTGGCTCTACGAGATCGGCACCGGCGAGGTCACCCGGATCGTCGAGATCGACCAGGCGCTCCAGGAGTCGCTCGAGCCCGGTTCGCCGCTCGGCAACTGGGAGATCAGTGGTGCGATCGACGCCTCGTCGATCCTCGGCGCCGACTGGTGGCTGGTGAACGTGCAGGCGCACTACTCGATCGGCGATCCGGAGCTGGTCGAGGGAGGTCAGATCCTCGCCGTACGCATCGGCGACGGGTCCACCGGCCCGATTGACGGCGATGTCAACGGCGACGGCAAGGTCGATGGCTCCGACCTCGGGCTCGTCCTGGCGGGCTGGGGGTCGGCCGATCCGTCCCTCGATCTCAACGGCGACGGTCAGGTCGATGGCGCGGATCTGGGCATCGTCCTGGCGAACTGGACCGGCTGAGCCACCCGTTTGTTCGTGCTGTCCGTCTCGGAGTCCGGGGCTCGTCGGCCAACGCCGGCGAGCCTCATTGTTGTGCGGCGGGAGCGGCTGGTCGGAGCGTGCGAGGGACGCAGAGGGGATCGGGATCAGGTATCAGGTATCAGTCGAACGGCGTGGGGACGCCGAGCGGTCTTGGCATCTGGCGTGTCCACGGGATGTCCGGTGGATCAGCGAGGGGGGGTATCAGGTATCAGGAGTGGATGCCGATGAACGGTGTGCGCTGGTTGCCGGAACGGACGGCATCGGCCGCGCGCCTTGCGTGCGAGATCCGCCGGCGCCCAAGACCGGATCCCTGATAACCCCCTCGCCGCGTCTTCGGCCGCCACGGGTGCAAGTCATGGCGCAACCGCAGCTCCGTCCCCAAGGCGGTCGACTGATACCTGATACCTGCTCCTTGATTCCCGCCCCTCACTTGCTTTCATGACCCGACCCCCGAACGATTGCGCCATCGGAGGTGCCCAATGGCGGTGCAGATGGCGCTGTCCCGGATTTCGATTCGCGACATGACCGACATGCAGTTCATCGAGCTCACGGAGCTCGACGGCACACGCTCGTTCCCGATCGTGATCGGATTGCACGAGGCCTACGCGATCAACCGCCGACTGAGCGGCGTGAAGATCCCGCGGCCGCAGACGCACGACCTGCTGGCCTCGGTGATCCGGCATCTCGGCGGCACGCTGCGGCAGATCGTGATCCACGACCTGGAGTCCGGCACCTTCTACGCCAAGCTCGTCATCGAGCAGGATGGCGTGCCGATCGAGGTCGATTCGCGGCCTTCTGACGCCATTGCCTTGGGCGTGGCGGAAGACGTGCCTATCTTCGTGGCGGAGCACGTGCTCGAGCAGGCGTCGGCCGAACAGGACGCGGGGGGAGAACCGGATTCCGACGAGGATGCGGAGTCCGAAGGCGACTGGTAGGCGTTCCCTCGCCCGGAGCGGGGGGCGCTCGCCGGGACACTCAGGGGGACCGCGGGAGCATGCACGACTCAGGACCAACGACGGCGCAGTCGCTTCCCGATCCGCTTCCCCGTCGGCGGCTGCTCGACTCGGTGGGGATCGGGGGCTCGATCAAGGTCCGGCCCGAGGACTTCATCGTCGATGAGATTCCCCTGTACGAGCCCACCGGCGAGGGCGAGCATCTCTACGTTCGGGTGCAGGCGACCGGCGTGTCGCACGGCGAGATGATGCACGCCCTCCAGAACCACTTCCGGGTGCGCGAGAGCGCGATCGGATTCGCCGGCATGAAGGACAAGGTCGCGGTCACCCAGCAGACGGTGTCCATCCACCTGCCGCATCGGGATCGGGACCACCTCGGCGTCGGCTCGCTGCGGGAGGGACGGGTGGTTCTTCTCTGGGCGGCACGGCACCTGAACAAGATCCGGCGGGGCCATCTGGTTGGCAACCGCTTCGTCATCCGGGTGCGGGACGTCGATCCCATGAAGGCACCGGTCGTGCGGCGCCAACTCCTCGACCTGGAGAAGAGGGGGGTGCCCGACTACTACGGCTCTCAGCGCTTCGGCTATCGGCGCAACAACCATGTGCTCGGACTGATGCTGGTGCGGGGCGAGTGGCAGGCGATGCTCGACGAGTTGCTGGGCGCCCGTGGATCGTCGTTCCCGGCGCACCAGGCCGGGCGACGGGAGCTCTACGATGCCGGGCAGTTGGCGCCGGCGCTCGCACTGTGGACCCGCAACGATCGTGCCGAGAGGTTGGCCCTCACCGCGCTGGTCGCCGGCCGCACGCCGCAGGACGCCGTTCTGGCCATCGGTGGGCATGCCCTGGGCTTCTGGGTGAGCGCCCTCCAGTCGTTTCTCTTCAATCGCGTGCTCGACCGGCGATTGAAGCTGGAGCTGTTCGATCGGCTGATCGAGGGCGACCTGGCGTGGAAGCACGATTCGCGGGGCGTGTTCATCGTCACTCCCGAACTCCTCGCCTCCGGCACGCTCGAGCCACGACTCCAGTCCTTCGACATCTCGCCCTCCGGACCCATCTGGGGCTCGGGGATGTTCCGTCCCACGGGCACGCCCGCCGAGATCGAACTGGGCGTCATGGAGGAGGTTGGCCTGGATCCGAGCCTCTTCGATCAGCGCTTGTACGGTTTCGAGGGCACGCGGCGCCCGTTGCGGGCGCGCGTCTCCAACGTGGAGATCGATTCCGGCGTGGACGAGCACGGGCCCTACCTCCGGTTGGCCTTCGACCTGCCGCGCGGGGCGTATGCCACCGTCCTCCTCCGCGAGATCATGGGTGACGGATTGGTCGAGGCTGCGGTCGGCGCGTCCGCGGATCCGGAAGCGATGCCCAGCGAGTAATCTTCTTCCGTGGACGCACACCCGCCCATTCCGCCGGAACGGTCACGCGCCGGCACCGCATCGGACGACCAGGACACGATCGACCCGGTTGCCGAGGCGACGGGCGGAGCCTCCACGACGTCGCGTTCGTCAGCGTCTCCGGGCGCTCGGCTCGCACCTGGCGACACGATCGGCGGTCGCTTTCGAATCGTCACGCTGCTGGGGCGCGGCGGCATGGGCGAGGTGTACCGTGCCGAGGACCTGCGTTTGGGCCAGCAGGTGGCGCTCAAGTTCCTTCCCGCCGGTCTTGCCGCCGACCCCGCCCGGGTCGATCGACTGGTCGGTGAGGTTCGATCCGCGCGGCAGGTGTCCCATCCGAACGTGTGCCGCGTCTTCGACATCGGCGAGGCGGACGGCCGGCAGTTCATCGCCATGGAATACGTGGACGGCGAGGATCTCGCGTCGCTCCTGCGCCGCATCGGCCGCGTGCCTCCCGAGAAGGCGGTACAGATCGGGCAGCAGATTTGCGCGGGTCTCGCCGCCGTCCACGAGGTTGGCGTCGTGCACCGCGATCTCAAGCCCGGCAACATCATGATCGACGGTCGGGGACGGGTCCGCATCACCGACTTCGGGGTCGCCGCGGCGTCCGACGACACCAGCGCGGGTTGGGTCGGCACGCTGGCCTACATGGCGCCGGAGCAGCTCCGCCGCGAGCCGGCGACGATGCGGAGCGATGTCTATGCGCTGGGCGTCGTGCTGCACGAGCTCTTCACCGGCGAGCGTCCCTACGGCGCCACGAGCATCGACGAACTCCTGCAATCGCAAACGGACGCGACGCACGACTCGATGACCTCCCGCTTCGGCGACATCGACCCCGCCATCGATCGTGTCGTCCGACGCTGTCTCGCGCCGGAAGCGTGCGAGCGGCCGGCCTCGGCCCTCTCGGTGGCGGCGGCCTTGCCCGGGGGAAACCCGCTCCAGGCCGCGCTCGCCGCGGGCGAGACGCCCTCGCCCGAGCTCATTGCCGCGAGCGGCGGAAGGGGCGCGTTGCCGCCGCGCCGCGCTGCCGCCATGGCCGGCGGAATCGTGATCCTGTCGGTGGGGGCGATGCTGGTCGGAAGCCGGATCTCGCTGCTTGCCGCGACCGGGGTGCCGAAGGCCCGCGCGGTCTTGATCGAACGGGCCGAAGAGGTCGTTCGGGCCCTTGGTCATGGCGAGACGCCGGTGAACGACCGCGCGTCCTGGTGGACGCTGTCGCGGAGTCAATTCGAATGGGTGGCGGCGAACAACCGGTCCGATCGCTGGCTCCTGTTCGCCGAGCGTCCACCGACGCTTCCGCTGTTCAAGTATCGCCAGAGTCCGGTGCCGCTCCGCGCCTTGGCGGCGGACGGGCGGATCGACTGGGACGACCCGCCCTTCCACGAGGCCGGCGAGATTCGCCTGACCCTGGACGCCAAGGGGCGGCTGGTCGACTTCGCCGCGCGTCCGCCGCTCGTGGTTCCCGAGGACGGAGGCGAGGCGCCGGCGTCGGACTCCGCGCCGAAGCCGGGGTCGGAGCGCGATGCCACGGCGCTCGCGCGAGCGTTCCAGCTGGCGGAGATCGATCCCGCCCGGTTCGCGCCCGCCGCATTGGAGCGGCTGGCGGGCACCGACTCCTTGCGTCGCCAGGCGTGGGAGCGAACCGGTCCCGTCGAGGGCGAACTGGCGAAGGACGAACGCATCGAGGTGTTCGCCGGCTCGCGCGGCGACGCGATCGACTTCTTCGAGGTTCGCTTTCCGTTCCAGCCGGCCCGGGGAGGATTCGCTTCGACGACGACCCGAAGCGGAACGATGGTGCAGAACGTGGTGAACGGCTTCGTGGTCCTGGTCGTGCTCGCCGGTTCCGTGCTCGCCTACCGGAACTTCCGCCTGCGCCGCGCCGACGTGCGCGGCGCGACGCGGCTCGTGGTGTTCGTGATGCTCCTTCGCGCCGTCTCGACGCTCCTCCAGGCGCCGTCGCTGGCGGCGCTTCCGGGCATGGTGTTCGCCACGCACTCCGCCGTGGCGGCATCGTTCGTCTCGTCCGTCCTGATCTGGGTGGTGTACCTGGCGCTCGAGCCGCTGGCCCGCCGGGTCTGGCCGGGCTCGCTCGTCGGCTGGTCCCGTGTGCTCGCCGGACGCTGGAAGGACCCGATGGTCGGCCGCGACTGCCTCGTCGGCATGCTCGCCGCGGCGGTCATGCTGCCGTCGGCGCTGCTCGTCTTCCTGCTGCTCCGATCGAGAGGCGCACTCGGACCGGGCGTCACGGTGGCCGGCGTTCTGGATGCCCTCATGGGGGCGCGCTTCATGTTGGCCGCCGTGCTTGATGCGCTGGGCAACGGCATCGAATCGGCCCTGATCATTGCGCTCCTGGTGGTGCTGGTCGGCGCCGTGGTTCGGGTGCAGTGGTTGGCGGCGGTCCTGGTGTCGCTGGTCCTGGTGCTGCCGCAGCTCGCGACGCCGTTGGGAGGCAGCGTGCAGGCGCTGGTCAACCTGCTGGTGCTGTTGGCGTCGATCGTGATGATGGTGCGCCTGGGCGTGCTCGCGGGAGTGGTGACGCTGGCCTGCGCCCAGGTGCTGGGCATGCTGGGGCTGGTGCTCGATCCGGACGCGTGGTACCGGACCGCAGCGCTCGTGCCCGCGGCGGCGATTGCGATCGCCGTGGTGTACGCCTACCGGGTTTCGACGGGCGGCCAGTCGCTGGTGCTGCCCGAGGCGCAGGCCCCGCGAACGGCGTAGGGAGTCGCGCTACCCGAGCGCGAGCCCGAGGGCCGCGAGGTGTCCCCTGACCTGCGACGCCGGATCGCCGAGGGGATCGATCGGCATCGCCCGCCATCCCGCCGAGCGGGCGCCCTCGACGTTCTCGGGCAAGTCGTCGAAGAACACGATGTCATCGGCACCGAAGCCGGTGGCCGCTTCGAAGGCGCGATAGATCGCCGGATCCGGCTTGTGCAGGCCAAGGAGATGGGACGCATGTCGGTTGTGCAGCCGTGTGAACGCACCGATCCCTTCGAGCGCGGACCAATGCTCGGCGTTGGTGTTCGACAGCACGCCGGTCTCCAGGCCGGCCGCATGGATCCCGTCGATCAGCGTGTCCATGCCGGGGTAGGCGCCGATGATCCACGCGCGGTGGACGTCCATGATTTCCTTCGGCGTGTAGGCGCCGTCGAGGATGGCGCTGATCTTCCGCGCGAACGCCGGCCCGTCGATCCGACCGGTCTGGTAGGCGAGGACCGCCTCCTGGCGGTCCGACCTGGTGCGTTCCCGCTCTGCCGCACCGTGAACCGGCAACCCCGCCGCCGCGCAGCCCTCCGCCCAGGAGCGGCAGATGCGCACCACCACGCCGCCGAGATCGAAGCAGACGAGCCGGGGGCGGTCGTCTCGGATCGTTGCGCTCACGGGCGTCCTCCATCGGCAGGTCGAGCGGACGGACGCTCGCCGCTTCCCGGACGACGAGCGCCGCGCAGGAGGGCCGCTTGGCGGCGCCGAGCGCGGAAGAAGCCGCTCAGAATGGCGCCACACTCCCGCGCCAGGACACCACCCGTCGTCTCGAGCCGGTGGTTCAGGCGCGGATCGGTGGGAATGGCATAGAGGCTCGTGCACGCACCCGCCTTGGGATCGACGGCGCCGTAGACGAGTCGGTCGAGGCGCGCGTTGACCAGCGCCCCGGCGCACATCGGGCACGGCTCCAGCGTGACGGCGATCGAGCAGCCGCTCAGCCGCCAGCGGCCGAGCCTCGCGGCAGCCTGGCGCAAGGCGAGCATCTCCGCATGGCCCGCGGGATCGTGGCTGGCCTCGCGAAGGTTGTGCGCCTCGCCGAGCACCGCTCGTCCCCGGTAGACAACCGCTCCGACGGGAACTTCGCCGAGCGCCGCGGCCCGTCGCGCCAAGCGCAGTGCCCGCCGCATCATCGTTACGTCCAGGAGGCCGATCGAAACTCCGGCAGTCCGCCGAGCCTCGAGCGTGGCCCGGCGCAACCGCCGTGCGCTGCCGCTCCGGCTCACGGCGTCTCTCCCTCGTCGCCCGCATCCGGCGGCTCCTTGCGCCCGCTCCCCTCATCCGTCTCCGGCGCCGCGGCGCCCCGCGGCACCGACGACCTCGAGGCCACCGGCGGAGGCGGAGCGCTGTCCCGGGCCGAGGCCGTGCCCGAGGCCGATGGTTCCGCGGGCGGAGCGAGTCCGGCCACGCGCCAGGCCGGCAGCAGCCGCAGGAGCACGATGCCCAGCTCGTAGAGCATGGCGAGCGGCAGCCACATGAGCAGCATCGAAAGCACGTCCGGCGGCGTGACGATCGCCGCCGCCACGGCGCACCCGAAGAAGGCGTACTTCCGCTGCTTGCGGAGGGTCTCGATCCGCACGATGTCGAGCCAGCCGAGCAGGAGAATGACGAGCGGGAGCTGGAATGCGATGGCCACGCCGGTCATGAGCATCAGGACGAACCCGATGTACTCGCTCAGGCGGTACTGCTGCACCACCACCGTTCCGCGGGCGAGCGGGACGGTGAGCACATGGACCGCCGCATCCGGATCGGCGGTCTCGGGCACGGCCACGCAAAGCACGTGCTCCGGCATCTTGATCCAGACCTGCCCCGGCACCGGGACGGCGGGATGCGCCGTGGCCAGCGGGAGCGTCGCCGGTGGCCGGGCGTCCGCCACCTCCGTCGCGCCGCCGAGCACGATCTGCTCCCCGCTGGTGCTCATCGAGACCAGCATCGCGAGGACAAGCGGCAGAATGACCCAGTACAGGAGCGCGATGCCGGCCAGCGTGAGCACGCCGCTTCCCGGAAGCAGCAGGTACACGAAGCGGCGCTCGTGCGAGTACAGCCCCGGACGTACGAACATCCAGGCCTGCCAGAGGATCCACGGGGCCGAGAGCACCACCGCGAAGATCAGCGACAGCTTCATGTCGAGCAGAAGCGTCTCGATCGGGCTGAGCGCCTGGAGCTGGACCGGGAGATCGTTCGTCCGCAGGGCCTCGAACAGCGGCGCGCACATGGCGGTGCGGATCGGCTCGGCGAACAGGAACAGCACGAACGCCAGCGGCAGGGGCACGGCAACGCCAAGGATGACACGGCGCCGGAGCTCCTCGAGGTGGTCCCCGAAGGTCATGACGCCGTGATCGTTCTCGTGGGGCATTGCCGTCCGGGCGGCCATGGGAGGCGAAACTGTAACCGCCTCGTGCGGCGGGGGGCGGGCGTGGGAACGGATGCTCGGCGTCGACTCACGAGCCCGGAGGGCTGGGCTCGCGCCCACCAAGGCCGAAGAACCGCTCCGCATTGGCGTCGAGCACCTGTTCGAAGGCGTTGGCATCGACCCCGCGCAGCTTCGCCAGGAACCGGGCGACGTGCACGACGTTCGCAGGCCGGTTGGGCCAGCGGGAACGAACCGGTTCGGGGCTCAGGAACGGTGCGTCGGTCTCGACCATGATCCGCTCGTCCGGCACGAGCTTCGCGGCCGCGGCGACCTCGACGGCGTTCGCGAACGTGACCACGCCGGTGAAGCTCACCATGGCACCGAACTCGAGGCACTTGCGCACGTCGTTGGAATCGCCGGTGAAGCAATGGAAGACGAAGCGTTCCGGCGGCAGGGAGGAACGGCGGAGGACGGGAATGAGGTCGTCGAACGCCTTGCGGCAATGAAGGATGACCGGCTTGGCGAGGCCTTCGCGCGACCACGACTCGATGAGGCCGAGCTGCTCCTCCAGCACCCGCTGCTGGACCGGGCGGCGGGGACGCTCGTAGTGGTTGTCGAGCCCGAGTTCGCCCCACGCGATGCACTTGGGATCGCGGGCGATGAAGGCGAGGGCTTTCCAGTCGTGCGGGCCTTGGTCGGCGTAGAGCGGATGGACCCCGGCGGAGCACCAGACGCGCTCGTGGTGGCGGGCGATGGCGAGGGCGGAGGGGGCGTCCTGGGTGGTTGTGGAGATGGTGATGCACCCGGTGACGCCGGCTGCGCGGGCGTCGGCGAGGGTCTGGTCCACCTTGTCGCGGTAGTCGGGGAAGGTGAGGTGGCAGTGGGTATCGATCATGACGGGCAGAGGGTAGGCGGGGCGGGGCGGGGGTGCATCATGCGGGGCGGGGATGGGGTACAACAGACGAAGGAAACGAAGGAGGCTTGGCGCATGCGACGGATGACCGGATTGATTATTGGGTTGGTGCTCGGGCTCGGGGCGGCGGCGCACGGCGCGGACGAGGAGCACTGGTACGTCATCCTGCTGCAGGGGCAGAAGGCGGGGTGGATGATGGAGCGCTCCACGACGGGCGATGACGGGAAGATCACGTCGGAGACGGAGATGCGCCTGAAGATCGGGCGGGGTGCGCAGGCGGTGGAGTTGTCGATGGGGTCGGAGTTCGTGGAGCGGGGCGACGGCACGGCGGTGAGCGCGTTGAGCCGACAGAAGCAGGGACAGATGCAGATGACGCGGGAGTACAAGTTCTCTCCCGAGAAGGTGATCGAGCGGGTGGTGCAGGGCGAGGAGGGGGACGCGGACGCGCGG
>JAGQOG010000349.1 GCA_020427695.1 Phycisphaerales bacterium | reverse complement strand
TCAAGCTGCGCCTGGTTGTCGATGGCGACGACCGCGTCGGCGCCGAGCGCCGCTTTGGCGCCACCGTGACCTTGCGCTTCACGACCGCCGTCGATCGCGAGACGGGCGGGTTCAGCCGGTACCTCCAGAACGACGTCTGGGCGCGGGTGGGCAACTCCTACCGCCCGATGAACCACCGCGACCAGCTCCAGAAGGACATCGAGGCGGCGCTGCGGGAGCGGTTCGACATCGAGACGATCGGCTTCTTCGAGGCGCTGGCGCCGCCGCTGCCGGTGGTCGAGGGCGGCGAGGACGGCTGGTTGGAGAAGCCGCTGGCGTACGTGGTGCTGAAGGCCCGCGATCCCAGCGTCGATCGGGTTCCCGCGGTCACGATGGACCTGCTCTTCAACGACACCCTTGGTCCGGTGACCTTGCCGGTGGCGTCGAACGCGCCGCTCATCGACGCTTCGGGCACGCCGGACCGGCGCCCGGTGCGGAACCTCGAGGTGGTGCAGACTGTGGACCTGCGGGAGATCGACAACCCCGACCAGGACCGGGCCGTGACCCTCGAGATCCAGGCGAAGGGCCAAGGCGTGCTCCCCGAGCTGGACGACCTGCTGGCCGGTGTGCGCACGGCACTCCCCGGCTACGAGGTGGCGGCCGGCGGCATCGAGGCGCGCCCGGTCGGCGTGGTTCAGAACGACGCCGACTGGCTGGCGACGCGGTTCGTCGCGTCGCCGGCCCGCGAGACGACCGAGTACACCAAGCCGGACGAGAACGGGATCTACCGGCTGACCACCGAGCGCTCGTGGCTGGTGACGTTCGCGCCGACCGGCGCCGCCGTAGGCGATGCGTTCGCCTTCCCGACGCTCGCGGCGGGTCTCGACGGCACGCTGACCTCGCGCCACTACACCGACATGGACATCGTCCCCGTCGCGACGGCGTCCGTTGCGGTCCATCCCTCGCCGTGGTCGAACCGGAATCTGCTCGTGCTCGGCGGCCTGGCCGCGGTCGCCGTGGTGGGTGCGGTGCTGTTCCTGCGGCGCCGGCGCACGGCGGGCGCGGCCGACGAAGCGATGGCCCTGCCCGAGCGGATCACACCCCTCAGTGTGGTGGCGGCCCTGCGTCGCATCGAACGCGACCCCGCGCATGCCCTCGACGCGAGCGAGCGCCAGTCGCTCGACCGGGAGATCGCCGTGATCGAGGCGAAGTACTTTGCGCCGGACGGAGACGTTCCCGCCGGTAACGGCCAGAGCGGCGCGGAGCTGCGCACGGTGTTGGAGCGATGGATGCGGGGCGCCGGCGCTGCCGGCTCGCGCTGAGGAAAGGCGGCGGCAGCCGCCTTGCTGCTTGGCGGGCCGACCTCGCAGGCGAGGATCGACCCGCAGGAGGGTTGGATCACAACAACCGTCCGAGGTCGGACAGTTGTTGTCTTCCATGACGCCCGCCGGTCGATTCCCGGCGTAGCCGGGTCGGCCGGCCATCAAGAAGGCGGCCACCGCCGCCTTGCCTCAGCGCTGGCCGGCGACGCCGGCGCCCTATCCTCCCCCCCAATGAACCCCACCATCGAACTCCTCCACCGTCACCGTTCCATCCGTCGCTACACCGACCAGGTCGTGCCCGACGAGGCGCTGCGCGAGGCGGTGGCGGCGGGGCAGGCGGCATCCACCAGCTCGGCGATCCAGTCGTACTGCGTCATCCATGTGCGCGACATGGCCAAGCGCCGCCGGCTGGTCGAGCTGACGGGCAACCAGGAGAAGGTAGCGGCCTGCGGTGCGTTCCTGGCGGTGTGCGGCGACACGCGCCGTCACCGGCTGGCCGCGGCCCGTGACGGGAAGACGTACGACGCGCGGTTCGAGGCGTTCCTTCTCGCCGTCATCGATGCCTCGCTCTTCGCCCAGAACATGGTCGTGGCCCTCGAGTCGATGGGGTACGGCATCTGCTACATCGGCGGTCTGCGGAACCGGCCGTTCGAGGTGGACGAACTCCTCGACCTGCCCGAAGGCGTGCATCCGATCTTCGGCCTCTGCGTCGGCGTGCCCGCGGAAGCGCCCGCGGCGCGACCGCGGCTTCCGGTGGACGCGGTCCTGTTCGACGATGCGTATCCGGACGACCCCGCCGTCCTGGCCGAACTCGAACGGTACGACACGGCGTACGAGCGGTATCTCGTCGAGCGCGGAGCGGAACCGCGGCGCTGGTCGTCCATCATGGCCGACAAGTTCACCTCCCCCGTGCGGGCCGACCAGGCGGCCTACCACCGCGCCAAGGGCGCGCGGCTCGACTGAGGCGCGCCGGGTCCTGGGCTAGACTTCTTCACGATGGGATCGTCTCCGTCGAGCGAGGGGGCCGGTCGGGATGGTCGCGCGAGACCCGGCGCGGGGTGGCCGGCAGAGGTCGCGACCCAGACCACGCCGGGCGCCGCGGCACCGGAAGGAGTGGATCGGGCGGGCGTCGAGGTGGTCGATCGACTCGCTGCCCTCGGCACGCTCGCCGCGGGACTTGGCCACGACATGAACAACGTGCTGCTGCCCGTTCGGGCGCACCTGAACGCGTTGCGGGCGGGGGATGGCGAACATCCGCTTCCCGACTCGGCGCGGCACCACATCGATGCCGTGTCCACCAGCATCGCCTACCTCCAGCAGTTGGCGGACGGACTCCACTTTCTGGCCATGGACTCGGAACAGGAGACGGCCCGCGGGGAGTCGGTCGAACTGGGTGCGTGGTGGGCCCACGTCGGCCCCCTGGTCTTGAAGGCGGTGCCAAAGCAGGTCCAGGTCACCGCCGCCATTCCCGCCGGGGTCCTGCGGGTGCGGATGGGGGCCGCGGGACTGACGCAGTCGATCCTGAACCTGCTCGTGAACGCCGGCGAGTCCATTCCGCCGGAGCGGGCAGGTCGCGTGCACCTCTGGGCGGAAGCGGACGCGCCCAACGGAGGTGTACGGATCGGCGTGACCGACGATGGTTGCGGCATGAGCGAAGCGGTACGGCGCCGGGCGTTCGACATGTTCTTCACCACCAAGCCGCGCGGCATGGGCACCGGACTGGGACTTCCCCTGGTGCGGCGGGTGATCGAGCGCGTGGGCGGATCCGTTCAGGTGGATTCGGCACCCGGGAAGGGCACGACGGTCGTCCTGCACGTGCCGGCCGCCCGGACCTCGCCGGACAGGGACTCGGGGGGTTCGAAGCGGCCCGCTGCGGGTCCGCGGGCCCGGCGGAAGTCGAGCCGCACGGTCGAACCGCGCGAACGGATCGTCCGGGTGCTGTGCATCGACGACCATGCGATCCTGATCGAAGGCCTGAAGGCGCAGTTCGCCATCGACGGCGAGGTCGCGTGTGTCGGACACCTCTCCTCTGCCGCTGGTCTCCTCGAGGAGGTCGAACGGCTGTTGCCCGACGTGGTTCTGCTCGACATCGAGATGCCCGGCCCCGACGTGTTCGAGATGGCGGACCGGTTGCATCATCTCCATGCAGACGTCCGGTTCGTGCTCCTGAGCGCCCACGTGAAGGACCGCTACGTCGAAGCGGCCGAGCAGTCCGGCGCCTGGGGCTACTTCTCGAAGGGCGACGACCTGGGCGAGCTCGTCGCGGGGATCAAGGAGGTTGCGCACAGCGATCGGAACGTGTTCGTCATGGGGGCGAAGGTGAGGCAACACTGTCCGCCCGCCGCCCAACGTGCGGTGGCGCACGGGCACGTCATTCGGGACCGGAACGGCGGCATGCCGCGCACGGGACTCGCCTCCCTGACCCCGCGGGAGCT
>JAGQOG010000348.1 GCA_020427695.1 Phycisphaerales bacterium | reverse complement strand
CCTCGATGCCTTGATGCCTTGATGCCTCGATGCCTCGATGCCTCGATCCCTCGATGCCCTGATGCCTCGCTCTCTCATCCCGCCTCCGCCCAGTTCCTGCCGCTCGACGACTCCACCATCAGCGGCACCTTGAGCACCATCGCCTTCTCCATCCGCTCGACGACGAACGCACGGACGGCCTCGGACTCGTCCTCCGGCGCCTCGAAGACGAGTTCGTCGTGGATCTGGAGGAGCATGCGCACGTTGGGGAAGCGCTCCGGCAGGCGCCGGTAGAGGTCCACCATGGCGATCTTGATGAGGTCGGCCGCGCTGCCCTGCACCACGGTGTTGATGGCCATTCGCTCGCCCAGCGCGCGCTCCTGCGGGTTGCGCCCGCGCACCTGGGGGATCGGTCGGCGCCGTCCCAGGATCGTTTCGACGAATCCGTGCTCCTCGGCGTAGCGCACACAGCGCTGGAGGAACGCGTCGATCCGGGCGAACCGGCCCTTGTAGTCGTTGATGATCGCGGCCGCCCTTTCGACGCTGGTGCCTGCCCCCAGCCGCCGGGCCAGACCGAACGGCGTGATGCCGTAGACGATGCCGAAGTTCACCATCTTCGCAGCGCTGCGCTGCTCGGGCGTGACGGCGTCGAGTTCGACGCCGAACACCTCGGCCGCCACGGCGGTGTGGATGTCGAGGCCCTTCTCGAACGCTTCGATCAGGGCCGGATCGTCGGAGAGGTGCGCCAGGAGCCTGAGCTCGATCTGCGAGTAGTCGGCGCCGATGAGCACGCAGCCCGGGTCGGCCACGAACGCCCGCCGGATCTCCCGCCCCACCTCGGTGCGGATCGGAATGTTCTGCAGGTTCGGGTCGGAACTGCTGAGCCGACCGGTCGCGGCGACGGTCTGGTTGAAGGACGCGTGCACCCGCCCGGTGCGGGGATCGATCGCCGCCTTGAGGGCCACGAGGTACGTCTGCAGCAGCTTGGTGAGCTGCCGGTACTCGACGATGAGCTCCGGGAGCGGCGAGTCCACCTCGGGATCGGCGGCGAGCTTCTCCAGCACCTCCTGATCGGTGGACGGTCCGGTCTTGCCGCGCCGCACCACGCGCAGTCCGAGTCCCGGCGGATCGGCGTCGGGCTTGTTGAAGAGTGCGACGGCGAGCTGCCGAGGCGAGTCGGGATTGAACGGGTGCGGCGCCGACTCCACGATGCGCTGCCGCAACGCGTCGATGCGCTGCGAAAGCGCCGTCCGCTGCCGATCGAGCTCGTCCGGATCCAGGCGGATCCCGTTCCATTCGAGCTCCGCCAACACCTCGACGAGCGGCATCTCGACCTCGTCGAAGAGCTTCCGCAGCCCCATGGACTCGATCTGCGGTTCGAGCGCGGCTCGCAGGCGCAGGGCGATGTCCGCATCCTCCGCGGCATAGGGCCCGGCGACCTCCAGCGGCGCCTCGTCGAAGCGGCGCTGGTTGCGCCCCGATCCGATCACGGCGGAGATTGGCGTGCACTGGTGCCCCAGCAGTCCGAGCGCCAGCGCGTCCTGCCCGTGGCTCGAGCGCGACGGATCGACGAGGTAGCTCGCGACCATCGAGTCGAAGGCGATGCCCCGCAGCCGCATGCCCGCTCCGCGGAAGACGTTGAGGTCGAACTTGAGATTGTGGCCCGTCTTCTCGACCGACGGATCCTCGACCAGCGGGCGCAGAATGGACGCCGCGGCGTCGGGCGAAAGGTGGCCCTTCGCCTCCGGGGAGCGCACGGGCACGTACACCGCCGCGCCGGGCTCGTGCGCCAGCGACACGCCGCAGAGGTTGGCGGAGACGGGCGAGAGCGAGTCCGTCTCGGTGTCGATGGCACAGGCACCGGAAGCGCGGACGGCGGACACGAACGCCTTCGCCTCCGCCGCCGTGCGGAGCACGCGGTAGTCGCCGGCCGTCGTATCCGGCAGGAGCGCCGGCGCCTCGCGGAGGGCGCCGCCGAAGAGCGTTCCGTCGGCCTCCCGGTCGTGGCCGTCATCGCCCGCGGCCGGGCGCACGAGCTCGGCCCGAGCCTCGCGTGATGCACCGCCCGCGAGCTCCTTGAGCTCGTCCTGGTAGCGATGGAACGCGAGCTGCCGCATCGTCTCCAGCAGCGCGTCCACGGGCAGGGCGCGGATGCCCTGCTCGCCGAGCTTGGCCTGCTCGAGAGGGAAGTCGAACGGAAGATCCTCCTTGAGGCGCACGAGGCTCTGGTTGATCGGCAGGCGCTCCCGTGCCGCCTCGATGTTCTCGCGCCGCTTGCCCTTGATCTCGTCGAGGTGCGCCAGCAGGTTGTCCAGGGAGCCGTATGTCGTGATGAGTTCCGCCGCCGTCTTGGGGCCGATGCCCTTGACGCCGGGAATGTTGTCGGAGGCGTCGCCCATGAGCGCCAGCATGTCCGGCACCTGCGCGGGCGTGACGCCCTTGCGCTGGAAGAGGTCTTCCGTGGTGACGACCTGGCCGGTGTGCACGTCGAAGAGCTCCGTTCGGTCGTCAAGGAGCTGGGCCAGGTCCTTGTCCTTGCTCACGATCCGAATGCGCATCTCCGGATGCTCCCGGCGCACTCGACGGACGATCGTCGCGATGGCGTCGTCGGCCTCCACGCCCTCCTCCGCCACGACCGGCACGCGCATCTGGCCGAGGATGGACAGGCAGCGCTCCACCTGCGGACCGAAGTCCTGCGGCGGCGGTTCGCGGTTGGCCTTGTACTGCGGATCGATCTCGGAACGGAACGTCTCGCGGTCCCCCGCCGCATCGATCACCACCGCCAAGTAGTCGGGCCGACACTCGCGGAGCAGGCGGAGGATCATGCCCACGAACCCGAAGGTGAGATTTGTCGGCTCCTTGGTCACCGGGCTGCTCATGCCCGACCGGATCGCGTGGTACGCGCGGAAGAACTGCGCGTGGCCGTCGAGAAGGTAGAGGGTTGGGGGATGATCGGCGGCGGTTGGCATTGGTTGGCACAAGGGAACGCACGGGCGCCCGCTCTGCGGGCCTTCGCTGTGGTGTCGCGGCGGGAGCCGCGACGCTGTTTCGGCGGGCCGACCGCAACCATAAGCGAACTTCGTATGCATGTCGCGGATCGTGTTGCGGTCGACCCGTTGGAATCATGGATCGACCAGCGGTGGACGAATCGGGAGCTCTCTCCAATCCGCTTGCGGGTCGATCCTG
>JAGQOG010000347.1 GCA_020427695.1 Phycisphaerales bacterium | reverse complement strand
CGTGGTCGGGGACGGCGCCACGACGATCCGGCCGGTGCATGTCCCGCACGACGCCGAGGGCGCCGTGGGCTACCGGATCGAGCACGATGGCGTGCGCCTGGGCTACGCCACCGACCTCGGCCGCGTGCCCGAGGCGCTCCTCGAGGCGTTCGACGGCGTCGATGCCCTGGCGCTCGAGTCGAACTACGACCCCGCGCTGCAGACCGCGTCGGCGCGGCCGGAGTTCCTCAAGCGGCGCATCATGGGCGGCGCGGGACACCTCTCGAACGAGCAGTGTCTCGACGCGGCATTGGCGATCGATCGTCGCCGACCCGTCCAGTGCCTGGCCCTGCTGCATCTCTCCCGGCAGTGCAACTGTCCGCGCCTGGTGCGCAGCCTCTACGCGGAGCGCGCTCCCGAACTCCTCCCTCGCCTGCTGATCGCCGACCAGCACGAGCCCAGCCCGATGGTGCGCGTGGTCGGCAGGGCGGGCGATCGTCGCGGGTCGGCCCGCGACGCATGCCCAACGCATCTCTTCAACTCGTAGGACCGGCATCCACGCCGAGGTGCTGGACGGGAATCTCGCCCTTCGGCATCGCGGCCCGCTGGAGCGACTCCCACGCTGCGGCCGAGCGCTCGAACGATCCAACGGGCCGGCCACGGTCGAGGAGCGGCACCAGCAAGGGCAACCCGGCGGGCAGGTCCTCGTGGAGCGGGGCCACCACGTCGCGCTGCACGCGGCCTTCGTGGTCGAGAACCCGGTAGACCTGCCGCGGGACAAGCACCTCGCGGACGACGCAACCGTCAAGTGCGACGCCCGACCGGCCGACCCACCATGCCACCGGTTCCCCCGCCATCAGGATCGTGCCCGGGGCGGCGACACAAAGCGTGCCCTCGGGCTCGAGTGCCGCCGGATCGACCAGGATCGGCACCACGCGTTCGCCCGGCCCCGGCCAGAAGAGCTCGACGGCGCCCGCCCACTCGGCGCCATCCAGCGCGCACTGCGCCTCGTGCCGCAGGTCCGCGATCGACTCGGGCATGGGCTCACCGCGCCAAGCCGCGTCGAGGGCGGCGCAGGCATCGCGAACGAGGAGCTCGGCGCGGTCGCGGGCCAGCGGACGCTCCGCCAGGGGAATCGAGAGGAGATCGCGCAGGGCAAGCGTCACCGCTTGGAGCGTGATGGCGGGGGCCACCGAGTCCCGCCATCGCGCCCCCTCCCCGTCGGCCGGCAAGGCCACGGCCGAACGCGCGAAGGCCATCCAGCGCGCCAGAAGCGAGGCCCAGGTCAGCGTGCGCTCGTCCATGGGTCGAAAGGCTACCAGCCTGCTCCGATCCGATCGTCTACCATTCCTGCTCTCCACATGAGCGATCCCATCAAGCACGAGTGCGGCGTCGCCCTGGTGCGGCTGCTCAAGCCGCTCGATCACTACCGCCGCGAGCACGGCGATGTGGCGTGGGGCCTGCGCCGGCTCTACCTGCTCATGGAGAAGCAGCACAACCGGGGCCAGGACGGTGCCGGCCTCGCAACCGTCAAGCTGGACATGGCGCCGGGCGATCCCTTCATGGCCCGCGCCCGCTCGGCCAAGCGCAATCCGGTGGAGCGCCTCTTCGACGAGGCGATGTCCGACCTCGGCGACCTGTCCGAGCGCGAGCTCGACCAGCTCCCGATCGCCAAGCTCAAGCAGCGGGCGGAGTTCCTGGGCGAGGTCCTGATCGGCCACCTCCGCTACGGGACCTACGGCGGCAACACCTCCGACCAGTGCCATCCCCTGCTGCGGCGAAACATCGTAGCCAGCCGGAATCTCGCCCTCGCCGGCAACTTCAACATGACCAACGCGCCCGAGCTCTTCGCGCGGCTGGTCGAATACGGACTGCATCCCGTCGGGGGCTCCGACACGCAGGTCGTTCTCGAGCGCATCGGCTACAGCCTCGATCGGGAGCACGACCGGCTCCATGCCGCGATGGGTCCCGAGAGCTTCGCCCAGCTGGACGGAAAGGACCTCGCCGACGAGATCGCCCGCGAGTTGAACGTGGCCCGCGTGCTCGGGCACGCGTCCGCCGATTGGGACGGCGGCTTCGTGCTCGTGGGCGCGATCGGAAGCGGCGACGCGTTCGCGTGCCGCGATCCCTCGGGCATTCGACCGTGCTTCTACTACGCCGACGACGAGGTCGTCGCCGCGGCCAGCGAGCGTCCCGCGCTGATGACGGTCTTCAACGTCCACGCCGACCGGATCAAGCCGGTCCCGCCGGGACACGTGCTGGTCGCGCGGCGCGACGGCACCTGGGACGTCCAGCCGTTCGCGGCCCCGCGCCCGCTGCGCCAGTGCACCTTCGAGCGCGTCTATTTCAGCCGCGGCAACGATCCGGACATCTACCGCGAGCGCCAAGCCCTCGGTCGGAACCTCGCTCCGCGCGTGCTCGAGGCGATCGGCGACAACCTCGACCGGGCGGTGTTCAGCTTCATTCCCAACACCGCCGAGACCGCGTATCTCGGGCTTACGGCGGAGATCGACCGGCTGGCCCGCTGTCGCGGCATCGACGAGATCGTGCGTCGCTCGAGCGAGGGACCGCTCTCGCGGGTCGAGGTGGACCGGCTGCTGGGGCCGCGTCTCCGACGCGAGAAGAGCGCGCACAAGGACCAGCGGCTGCGCACGTTCATCACCCACGACAAGGCCCGACGCGACCTGGTGGCGCACGTCTACGACATCACCCGGGGCAGCGTGGGGCCGGAGGACACGCTGGTCGTGGTGGACGATTCGATCGTGCGCGGCACGACGCTGCGCGACTCGATCATCACGATGCTCAGCCGCCTCAGCCCGGCACGGATCGTGGTGGTGAGTTCGGCGCCGCCGATCGCCTACCCCGACTGCTACGGGATCGACATGAGCCAGCTCGGTCGATTCATCGCCTTCGAGGCCGCGGTGGCGCTACTGCGCGAACATGGACAGGAACACGTCCTGACCGAGGTCGAGGAGCGCTGCCTGGAGCAGGCGAGCTTCTCCCCCGAGCGGATGGTCAACCACGTGGCCGCGATCTACGAGCCGTTCACCTTGGAGCAGATCGAGGGCAAGGTGGCGCAGCTCATCCGGTCCGACACGCTGGAGTGGACGGGCCCGATCGATTTGATCTACCAGTCGGTCGAGGGGCTGCGGGCGGCCATGCCGGAGCACTCCGGCGACTGGTACTTCACCGGCGCGT
>JAGQOG010000346.1 GCA_020427695.1 Phycisphaerales bacterium | reverse complement strand
CACTGCGTGGCGTCGGGGCCCAGATCGGAGAGGATCTGGTGGATGCTCGCCGTCGACGCGTCCACCTCGACGGACGTGTCCGGCGGCGCAAAGTCGCGGACGCTCCGGGGAGCGTCGACGACCCGACCGAGCCGGGACGGCTGGGGCGCATCCTGCGCCGCGGGCGACGCGCCGTCCTGTAACGCGGCCGCGGCGGCCACCAGCGCGATCCCGCTGGCGACCATGCCGCCGACCACAACCACGACTCGAGACAACGGACGGCGAACGACGGGGCGGGGCTGGTTCATGGTGGACGTTCTCGTGAGGGACGCGGCGGCGCCGCACCGGGAAACCTGGCGTTTCGCGACGGTGAGACACCGACTGGACGGCGACCGAACGGGGCCGGCAAGCCGTCGAGTATACGACCGCCACCCGCGGAATCTGACGGTGCGATTGCTATACTCGATGCTTCCCGCTTCGTTCGCGCACCCGTCCCGATGCCGCGGTCGAATCGCCCCGGCGGGACTGCCCCCGCCCGGACCAGACCGGCCACCCGAACCGCACACGCGGGTGCGGTGCTGGGCATTCCACCCGCTCCCAGTCCCTTCCGCCATGGCCACTCCCACCGCCCTCGATCGGCCCGCCCCCACTGCCGTGACCAGCCACTCCCACATCGCCGACGCCGCGCCGCCCCTGCTCGACCCGATCGACGACTTCCCGCCGCGCCACCTCGGCCCGGACGAGGCCGAGGTCGCCGACATGCTCGCCGTCATCGGCGTGGACTCGATGGCGGCGCTCATCGATCGAACGCTTCCCAAGGCGATCCGCCTCGACCACCCGCTCGAGCTCACCGCGTTCGACGGCCTTCGTCTAGGCCGCATGGGCGAGCGCGGTACGCTGGCGGCGCTCCGGTCGATCGGCGAGAAGAACCGGATCTTCCGCTCGTTCATCGGCCAGGGGTACTACGACACGATCACGCCGGGCGTCATTCAGCGGAACGTGCTGGAGAATCCCGGCTGGTACACGCAGTACACGCCGTACCAGGCGGAGATCTCGCAAGGACGGCTCGAGGCGCTGCTGAACTTCCAGACGATGGTGTCCGACCTCACCGGACTGCCGCTGGCCGGCGCATCGCTCCTCGACGAGGCCACTGCGGCCGCCGAGGCGATGTCGATGTGCCTGGCCATTGTCGGTGCCGACGGCGGCCGGAACGAGTTCATCGTGGCCGACGACTGCCATCCCCAGACGATCGGCGTGGTGCAGACGCGGGCCGAGGCCCTCGGCATCAAGGTCACGGTGGTCCCCGCGACGTCGATCCGCGCCAGCGAACACACCTTCGGCGTGCTGCTGCAGTATCCGACCACCGACGGCCGGGTGGTGGATCCGCGGCCGATCGTCGAGCAGTCGCATGCCGCCGGCGCCCAGGTGGTGATGGCCACCGATCTCCTCGCCCTCACGCTGCTGGTCCCGCCGGGCGAGCTGGGCGCCGACATCGCCGTTGGATCGGCGCAGCGCTTTGGCGTTCCGATGGGCTTCGGCGGTCCGCACGCGGCGTTCCTGGCCACGCGCCTGGAGCACGTGCGACGAACGCCGGGACGGCTGATCGGCGTGAGCAAGGACGCCCAGGGCAACCCCGCCTATCGCATGGCGATCCAGACCCGCGAACAGCACATCCGCCGCGACCGCGCCACGAGCAACATCTGCACCGCGCAGGTGCTGCTGGCGATCATGGCGAGCATGTACGCCGTCTACCACGGGCCCGAAGGCCTGCGGCGGATCGGCGAACGGGTCCACCGGCTGACCGTCGCGGTGGCCGATGCGCTGCGGAGCCTTGGTCACGAACCCGGCCAAGGCGTCTTCTTCGACACGCTGCGCGTCCGCGTGGGCAGCGGGCTGAACGCGGACCGCGTGCACGCCGCGGCAGCGCAGCGCGAACTGAACCTGCGGCGGTACGACGACGGCACCGTCGGCATCAGCCTCGACGAGGCCGCAACGGAAGCCGATCTCGCCGCGCTGCTCGAATGCTTCGGCGCCGCCGACGGACGACTGCTGATCCGCGAAGGCGCCGCGTCGGCCGCGTCCCGGCTGGGCCAGCTGGCGCGGTCGTCGTCGTACCTCGCCCATCCGGTCTTCAACATCTACCGCTCCGAGACGGAGCTCCTGCGGTACATCTTCAAGCTCCAGAGTCGCGATCTATCCCTCGCCCAGTCGATGATCCCGCTCGGCTCCTGCACCATGAAGCTCAACGCGACGAGCGAGATGGTGCCGGTGACCTGGCCGGCGTTCGGCGCCCTGCATCCGTTCGCGCCCGCCGACCAGACCCGCGGCTACGCGGAGCTCTTCCGCCAGCTCGAGACGTGGCTCGCCGAGATCACGGGCTTCCATGCCGTCTCGCTCCAGCCGAACGCGGGTTCGCAGGGCGAGTACGCGGGACTCCTCGTGATCCGCGCCTTCCACCGCTCCCGCGGCGAGGGGCATCGGAACGTGTGCCTGATTCCGGTGTCCGCCCACGGCACGAACCCCGCCAGCGCTGTCATGGCCGGCATGTCGGTCGTGCCCGTCGCGTGCGACGCGCAAGGCAACATCGACGTGGCCGATCTCCGGGCCAAGGCGGAGGCGCACCGGGACACGCTCGCCGCGCTCATGGTGACCTACCCGTCCACGCACGGCGTGTTCGAGGAGGAGATCCGGGAGATCTGCCGCATCGTGCACGAGCACGGCGGCCAGGTGTACATGGACGGCGCGAACATGAACGCGCAGGTGGGCCTGACCAGCCCCGGCCTGATCGGGGCGGACGTGTGTCACCTCAACCTGCACAAGACCTTCTGCATCCCGCACGGCGGCGGCGGTCCCGGGATGGGCCCGATCGGCGTGGCCAAGCACCTGGCGGCGTTCCTGCCCGGCCACCCGGTGGTGCCGCCGGACACGGCCGGCGCGGCGGCAACCGGACCGGTCTCCGCCGCCCCGTACGGATCGCCGAGCATCCTCGTCATCTCGTGGATGTACATCGCGATGATGGGCGCCGACGGGCTCAAGCGGGCGACCGAGGTCGCCATCCTCAACGCGAACTACATGATGGCGCGGCTGAAGGGGCACTACGGCGTGGTGTACGCCAACCGGCACGGGCTTGTCGCGCACGAGTTCATCGCCGACTGCCGGCCGTTCGACAAGAGTGCGCACGTCACCGTCGAGGACATCGCGAAGCGGCTCATGGACTACGGATTCCACGGGCCCACCATGAGCTGGCCCGTTCCCGGCACGCTCATGATCGAGCCCACGGAGAGCGAGGCGAAGGCGGAGCTCGACCGGCTCTGCGACGCCCTGATCGGCATTCGGACCGAGATCGCCGCGGTGGAGCGCGGCGAGGCGGACCGCAACGACAACCCCCTCAAGGGTGCGCCGCATACCGCCGCGGCCGTCTCCGCCGACGAGTGGGGCCACGCCTATTCGCGCGAGCAGGCGGGCTTCCCCGCGCCGTGGCTGCGCGACTACAAGTTCTGGCCCGCCGTCGGCCGGATCGACAACCCCTACGGCGACCGGCACCTGGTCTGCACCTGCCCGCCGGTCAGCGCCTTCGGGGACGCGTAGCGCCGACCGAGCCTGCCACATCGCCGGCCCGCGGCGCCTCGGGCTTCGCATGCCCGTCGGCGTGCAGCGCACCATCGACCGAAGCGCTCCAGCGCGTGCGGCCGTTCCTGTGTCGCCGTTCTCGGACCTGCTTGCCGGCGCCGCCCGCACCTCCTCGCGCCAGCGCCTCCAGCCGGGTCCGGGTCTTACCGACAAAGGTCGGACGAGGCGGCGCATCCTCCGCCACACCGCGAAAGGACCCGGTACGGCGTGAGCACTGCGGCGGCCACGATTGTGATCACCACGCACAACCGCAAGGCCCACCTTCGGAACGCGATCCTCTCCGCCCTGGAGCAGATCGGCGACAACGAGGTGCTGGTCATCGCCGACGCGTGCGTGGACGGCACGATCGAGATGGTTCGGCGCGAGTTTCCGCAGGTCCGGCTCGAGGTGAGCGACGAGCGCCGGGGGCTCATCGTGCAGCGCAACCGGGCGGCGCGGATCTCGGAGGCGCCGGTGCTCGTCAGCATCGACGACGACGTGATCCTCCCGAGCCGCGACATCGTGGCCCGCGCGCTCGCGTGCTTCGACCACCCGCGCATCGGCGCAGTCGCCCTCCCGCACATCAACTTCATCGGCGATCGAACAATGCCTTGGTTCCCCGTCCTTCCCGACGCGAACCGCCGCTGGATCAGCCGGACCTTCGTGGGATGCGGCTCGGCGCTCCGGCGGGACGTGTTCCTTCAGCTCGGCGGCTACCACGAGCATCTGTTCCATTGGGGCGAAGAGGTGGACTACTGCATGCGGCTGCTCGACGCCGGCATGGCGGTCCAGGTGTCCGACGGGCATCCCATCCACCACTTTCCCGTGCAGCAGGATCGCCACACCAAGGCGAGAAACATCTACCTCCAGCGCAACTCCATTCTGAACCACTGGTACTCGGCGCCAACGCCGTTCCTGCCCGGACTGCTGGTCCGGGAGGCGTTCGCCGCGTTCGGGCGATCCTTGGCCCGGCGGGAGCTGCTGCCGCTCCAGTCGATGGTCTTGGGATGGATCGCCTGCTGGCACAAACGGCACGACCGCCGCCCTGTGCAACCCGCCGCCGTCCGCCTCTTCCTCGCGCTGCGCAAGCGCCAGTTGGCACCGCTCGACGAGATCGAACCGCTTCTGGCGGAAATCGCCGGCGCACGGCAGACCCTTGCGGTGGCCGAGCCCACTCCCGTCACCGTCCCGGCGGGGTCCTAGCTGCCGTTGAGGAAGTCGTCCCGGCTGCGGGCGAGCCGCGACGCGCCCGGAACCGACCCGCTGATCGAGCGTCCAACGGCAAACCGGTTATCGGCCTGGGCGGCGGCCGCGCCGGATCCGAGACGGGGCGCCGATCGAACGCAACTTCGATCGGCTGATGCCCTACAGTCTTCGACCCCCTTCTGTTGGCATCGCGCCCTTCCGCGTGCGACGCCTGCTTCCGTCTTCCTGCTCTTGACGCCCCAGAGGAGTACCGAATGTCACGAACGCACTTCCGAGTCACCGCGCTGGCGGTGGCGCTCGCCTTGTCCGGGGGCCTCGGCGCCCTCGCCTTCGCCCCACAGGACGGTCCGCCCGGTCCCGGGGACCACAAGCCCGACTTTCCGCCCTTCGAACAGGTCACGAAGGGCTACGAGGAGGTCGTTTCGACCGCCGACGGCAAGCCGTCGCTCTACACGCTGTACGTCGACCGCAAAAAGAACCGCATGCTGGCGGTCCTGCCCAAGAACTACGAGGGGCAGCGGATCTTCATCGCCACCAGCATCGCCGGCGGCACCCGCCAGACCGGCTGGCAGTGGAACGACCTCTACTGCTCGTGGAGCCGCATCGACGACCAGCTCGTCCTGATGCAGCCCAACCTGCTCCAGCAGGCGCGGGGCGGCAAGCAGGACGCGGAGCTTCGCAGCGCGGTGGAGCGGACCTACTCGGACCGCGTGGTCACCTCGACCAAGATCGTCTCCATGGCCCCCGGCAACCGACCGGTGATCGACCTGGACGATCTTCTCATCAAGAACTCGCAGGTCTTCACCAACATGCGCGGCAACGCGTCGCTCGCGACCATCGGCAACGTCAAGGCGTTCCCGATGAACCTCGAGATTCCGGTGACGATGCCCATGGGCAACGGCGAGCTCGTCACGCTGCACTACTCGATCAGCGTGATCCCGAAGACCGACTACAAGCCCCGCGAGTCCGACGAGCGCATCGGGTACTTCCTCACCGTCTACAAGGACTTCACCAAGAACGATCCGGGCGGCGACCAGTTCGTGCGCTACGTGAACCGCTGGGACCTCCAGAAGCGCGATCCGAGCCTCGCCCTCAGCCCGCCGACGGAGCCGATCGTCTTCTACATCGAGCACACGGTGCCCGTCCGCTACCGGCGCTACGTGCGCGAGGGCATTCTCGAGTGGAACAAGGCGTTCGAGAAGGTCGGCATCATCGACGCCATCGAGGTGCGGCAGCAGGACGCCCAGACCGGCGCCTTCATGGACATCCAGCCCGAGGACGTTCGCTACAACTTCTTCCGCTGGATCTCGTCGGAGACGCCGTTCGCGATGGGCCCGAGCCGGGTGAACCCGGAGACCGGGCAGATCCTCGACGCGGACATCATCTTCGACGACGCGATGCTCAAGAACTACGCGATGCAGTACAAGTCGATGATCGCCGCGTACGGCCTCGACGGCGTCGATCCCGCCACGCTGGCGTGGATCGAGGAGAACCCCTCGTGGGATCCCCTCCGCATCGGCGATCGGCCGGACCCGCTGCGCAAGGAGATCGAGTCGGACGAGGAGCTCAGCGCCGAGCAGCGGGCGATGCTGCTGGGCGATCCCCTGGAGCCGCCGCCGAGCCGTCTCCTGTCGCGGGTGGTGCAGCAGAACCTGCACTGCAGCTGTGCCCTCGGCTGTGCCCTCCAGATGCAGACCGCGGGCCTCGCGCTGCGCCTGATGGGCAACGAGCTCCTGCGCGACGACAAGGCGCCGACGATCGACGGGGTGCCCGAGGACTACCTCGGCACGATCCTCAAGTACATCACCTGCCACGAGGTCGGGCACACGCTCGGACTTCGCCACAACTTCAAGGCCAGCTCGTGGCTGTCGGTGGACGACTACATCGCCCATCGCGGCCAGGCCAGCGTCGGGTCGGTGATGGACTACGTGCCGATCTACGTGCCGCCGACGCCGGAGAGCCCGCGCGGCGACTGGATGCCGATCACGATCGGACCGTACGACTACTGGGCGATCGAGTACGGCTACACGTTCGACGACGCCCGGCGGAAGGACATGGCCAACGAGTCCTCGAAGCGCGAGCTGCGGTTCGCCACCGACGAGGACACCATCGGACCCGATCCGCTGGTGGCCCGCTGGGAACTGGGCGCCGATCCGCTCGACTGGTCGAAGGCCCGCATGGCCCTCGTGGCCACGCTGCGGGCGAAGCTGCTCGAGGACGCCGTCAGCGACGGACAGGCCTGGTATCTCCTCCGCCAAGGCTACGAGGGCCTGTTGGGCGAGCAGCTCGGCGCCCTGCGGGTCGCCAGCCGCTACGTGGGTGGCGTGGAGGTCAACCGCGATCGGAAGGGCACGGAAGGCGGCGCCGATCCGCTCGTGCCCTTCGACATGGCGAAGCAGCGGGAGGCGATCGCGTTCATCATCGCCAACGCCTTCAACGACGACGCCTTCGACCTGCGGCCCGAGGTGCTCAGCAAGCTGGCTTCGGACAAGAACCGTCACTGGGGCAACGTGTTCACGCCGGACGAGGCCTTCTCGGTGCACGACCGGGTCGCCCAGATCCAGGCGTTTGCCCTGGTGTACCTGCTCAACCCGGGCACCCTCGGCCGCGTCTACGACAACGAGCTTCGGACCCCGGCGGATCAGGACGCCATCACCCTGCCGGAGCTGATCAACACCGTCGCCGACGCGGTATACACGGAGCTTGAGAACAACCCGGCGCCGGGCAAGTACACGAACCGCCAGCCGATGATCTCGAGCCTGCGGCGCAACCTCCAGTCGCTGGCGACCGACCGGATGATCGACCTGGCGACCGCTCGCTCCAGCGCCATGCCCGCACCGGTGCGCACGCTCGCCCTCGCGCACCTGCGGCAACTCGACGACCGGCTCCAGGCGATCCTCGCCAAGCCGGGCAACATCGACGACTACACCATGGCGCACCTGATCGATCTGAAGGATCGCATCGACCGCGCTCTCAACGTGGTCAAGGTGCAGCAGGTCCAGTAGGCCGGACCGCGCCGACGACATCCACGGGCCGTCCGGCAACACCGGACGGCCCGTTTCGATTTTGGCCCTGCGTGCAATCGGCCGAGAAGCCACGAGTTGCGCACACGATCGTGCGCCCGCGAAAAATTGCCTGCAATCCATCGCAGCCGCTCCGAAACAAGCCCATAGAACAAACGCCGCGGGATCAAGAAAGCCGCGGACGCCCCGGGAAAACGCACGCCCCTTTCCCGTTCCAGGACCTCGGCTCGCCAAGCGACATTCGTACCTCGTACGGCCAGCCGATCGACACCGGACGCCCCTTCACGGATGCCGCTTCGGCCGCATCCGGCAGCGATCGTGTGTCCCGAACGAAGCCCCGCCGGCCACCGCGCTCGCCTGCGCCAGCGCGATCGCCGCGCCCGTAACACCCGAAGCCCCTCCGGGGTTCAACAAGAGGAGATCGCAGCATGGCCACGAACCAACCAATCGACCGTCGCCGTCAACCGTGTCCGCCCGTCCGCGGCTTCACGATCGTCGAGCTGCTGGTGGTGATCTCGATCATCGCCCTGCTCGTCGGCATCCTGCTTCCGGCCATCGGACGCGCTCGTGACGCGGCCCTGCTGACCCGATCCTCGGTCAATCTCCGCAACCTGGGCACAGCCAACGCCGCCTACAGCACCGACTGGAACGACCGGCAGTGGACCGCGTGTCCCGACGACATCGGTCTGTACAACGGCAGCTGCGCGACCTATCTCCAGAACTCGTGCCCCTCGCAGCTTCTCCTCGGGTGGCAGGGGCCGGCGATGGTCGGCTACTACCTCGGCAGCGGCGGCCAGTGCTCCACCTTCTCGTATCCCGGGAACTGCGCCAACTGGACGATCTACTGGCCGAGCACCTGGACGCCGAATGCGGTCAGCGGGGCGTTCCGGCTGCCAAACGTGAAGTCGTTCAACGGCTACCTCACCGGCCGGTTCTACGACGCGATCTACTACGCGCCCAAGGACACGCTCGTGCTCGACAAGGCGGAGAAGTACTTCAGCTCGCCCAACGAGTTCGACTCCGTGGACGGATCGGAGATCGTGCTGAGCAGCTACTGCTTCTCCCCCGCCGCCATGTGGCACCCCGACGTGCTCTCGCTGAACCATTCGACGGGCAAGTACTGGCGCACGCCCAGCTCCCTCGCCTCGGCGTGGAAGTCGCCCGCGGCCGGCCAAGCCACCTATCCCGACCTGAAGACCCGCATGCTCGAGCACAGTTGGCTCCAGAATCCGCAGGCCACCGCCAACCCCAGCTTCGCGGGCGGGGAGACGCCGT
>JAGQOG010000345.1 GCA_020427695.1 Phycisphaerales bacterium | reverse complement strand
GACTGTGATGCCCGGCCGTTCGAGTTCGCCGGGCTGCCACAATTCGGCCTGGCGGACGCCTGCAAAGGGCGTCCGCCACAGGAAGTTGACGTCCACCTCGATCCGGTCGGTGGGTCCGAGGACTGATCGGTAGGTCGCGTAGATCTTCCGACTGGCGACGGCGTCGGCGGATCGCTGCACTTGGTACCCAAGTTGACGGATGATGTCCTCGAGCGCGACTTCGATGCCGGGCCGTTCGCGGAGCATTCCTTCGCGGTCGGCGCAGCCGATGAAGTTGAAATCGAGATCGACGGACAGCCGAGTGAGGGGACCTGCGCAGAGGTTGATCGCGGTGCCGCCCTTCAGGGCGAGCGATTTGCGCAGCGCTCGATGCCGGCCCACCTCGCCGGCGATCTCCCCGAGTCGCGTCACCTTCTCGAGTGCGCCGATCTGGTAGCCGGTTTCGGCGGAGCATCGTTCGAGATACTCAAGACTCGCCGGCATCGGGGTCTCCCCTTCCCACATCGGGCGGCAGGACGAGATTCCATCGTGCGATCAGCGTGCCTCCGCGTGCACCTCGTGCAAGATAGACAGGTGTCTTCGGCCGGTGTCGCTCGAACCGCGCGAGGTCGGCACTGGAGAACCCGAACGACTGTGCGTGCGCTTCGGCGAACCATCCGACTGCCGCCCAGAGGCGACGAAGCGCGTAGCACTCGAGCACGGTCGCGAGGAGATCGACGTCGAGCGTCGGGAATCCAGCTGCGGACGCGACGAGTTCCGACACGCCTCCAACCAGGTCTGGCTGTCGGAACCCCTCGACCAGCGTACGCTCAGGACCAGTCGCGCGGAGCATCTGGGCTCGACGTTCGACCTTCCGGGTGCCCAGTTCGATCATCGAGCGTCGAGCGAGCGCCGTTGGATGGGGGAAGATGCGCACCGTCGCACCGCGGAGACGCAGCGTCACCCGCCGTGAGGCGGTGAATGCCGTGCAGATGGACCAGGCCGAGTGGGCCGCCCCGAGGAGTTCCAGGGCGCTGTGATGGGAGAAGATCGCATCAGCCCTCGTGGCGAGTGCGACGAGGAAGGGATCGGGAACAAACGACTCGGCGACCGCCCCTTGCGGAACGACTGCGTACACCCCGCGGGCGACGGACTGGAGCCGGCCTGTCTTGATGTGGTACTTCAGCCGATTCCGGACGGTCCGGGAGTCGCCCCGGCGCAGGACCGTGCGGGCCTTGGTCAACGTGAACACGGGATGGCTCTGCAAGAAGGAGTCCAAGGATACTTGACGAATTTCCGCCATAAGGGTAGTTTTTTTACCCTTTATGCGTCAAAAGGTCAAGTATTCCGACGGGACTGCTTGCGGTTTCGGCGCGATTGGGGGGACTGGGGCACCGGATCGAGGGTGCATCGGCAACACCTCGGCGAAGGGGTGGAGAGCGGCGCTGAGTTTGTCTCGACTTCCACACTCCACGACGTGCGTGGGGGGTCCAAGTCCCCAGCAGACCTGCCCGGAGGAACTCGATCGGCGCAAGTCCCGTTCAAGTCCTCCGAAGGGAAGTCACTCAACCGCCCACAGCGCGAAGTGGCCAATCCTTCGCGTGCGCGAACCGTCGGAGTAGATTGAGTGGCGGCCTCGACACCGACGCGGCCACTGTTGACGAGCGTTTGACCGCATCGGTCCATGACCAACGACACATTCAGCCACGCAATCCGAATGCGCGTCGTCTACGACGACGTTCATCTCATCGAAATCGAGACCAAGTTGGCGGTACCGGAGTGGTCTGCGGTGTCGCGTGCCTACACCACGCCCAGCGATGTCTTCGAACAGGTGGAACGGCTCAGGTCGTGGTGTAGCTACCGCACAGGCGAGGTGCGAATTGAGTTCGGGGCGGACACCCGCATCGGTTGGACATGCCTCAGGTTCTATCCCATCGACAAGGCGGGTCACGTTGTTTGCCAACTTCGACTGGCATCCGGCCACGTGCCCTCCGACGGTCGAGATGAGGAAGTGTCGCGGGTGTCAATCGAGATGCACACCGAGCCAGGATTGATCCAGCGATTCATTGCCGAGCTCCGCCATCTCGCGGAGTCTCTGGAGGGTGAAGCCGTCTTGCAGGGGCTTGCCCGCTAGTCAGCGGTTGCGGTTGATCCGCGGCGCCCCCCCGCGACGATGCCGTCTAGCCGTCCCCGCGGGGATCTCCTGGTCGCATGTTCCATGGACTCTTCAGCGTCCACCGAGCGACCCCAGGCCCATCGGGGTGGGCTCGGAGGGGCCGAGCCGGTGATGTCGGATCATGAACTCGCCCTCTCACCCTCCCGTCGTCACGCGCCGTACCATGGCGACCCCGCTTCGCGGGCCATCGGGCCTGCGGCGCGATCGCCTCTCTACCCGCAAGGTGCGTCCATGGAAGTCGGCATCGTTGGGCTGCCCACCGTCGGCAAGACCTCGCTTCTCGCCGCGCTCGGCGGCTCCGCCGCGGCCCACAGTGGCGGTGGCGGCCAGAAGCCCAACCTCGCGGTGGCGCCGATTCCCGATCCGCGCCTGATCGAGATCACCAGGCACATTCAGACCAAGAAGGTCATCCCCGCCACGCTGCAGTTGGTGGACGTTCCCGGGCTGCATCACAGCGGCGGCGACGGCAAGGGCGCGAACGCGTTCCTCTCCCATGTTCGGCAGGTGGATGCGATCTGCCACGTCGTGCGGTGCTTCGAGGATCCGATGGTGCCGCACTTGGACGGCACCGTGAATCCCGCCCGGGACATCGACGCCATCGACACCGAGCTGGTGCTGGCCGACCTCGCCGTCGTCGAGCCGGCGATCGACCGCGCCTCCCGCGCCGCCCGCGGCAACGACCGCGAGGCGAAGTCGAGGCTGACCGTGCTGGAGAAGGCACTTCCCATCCTCAGCGAGGGCCTGCCGCTGCGAAGCGACAAGGACTGGTCGAAGGAGGAGATGCACGTCATCCGGGGCTACGGACTCATCACCGCCATGCCCGTTCTGTACGTGGCCAACGTGGGAGAGGACGACCTCGCCGGCGCCTCCGCCAACGCGCAGAAGGTGAAGTCGATCGCGGAGGCGGCCGGCGGCGAGTTCGTGGCCCTCTGCGCCAAGCTCGAGGCGGAGCTGGCGGAATTCGACGAGGCCGGCCGGGCCGAAATGCTGGAATCGCTGGGACTCGCCGAGCCGGCGATCGGACCCTTCGCCCGCACGCTCCTGCGCCTGCTCGGCCTGACCTACTTCTACACCGCCGGCGAGAAGGAGGTCCGGGCGTGGATCATTCCCCAGGGGGCGACGGCTCCCGAGGCGGCGGGGGCGATCCACTCGGACATCCAGCGAGGCTTCATTCGCGCCGAGTGCTTCTCGGTGGACGACCTCGCGAAGCACCGCTCCGAGAAGGCGATCCGCGAGGCGGGCCGGCTTCGCAGCGAGGGCAAGGGCTACGTGATGCAGGACGGGGACATCGTGCACTTCCTGTTCAACGTGTAGCGCTGCTCCGGGCCGCGAGAACTTCGGTTCTGGGACCCTCGACTCACCTTCCCCCGCCGGGAGGGCCGATACCATCAGTCGTCCCTCGCTTCGCTCGGCCGCCTGCATGTTCCTTCGAAGACTCGGATTCCTCTATGCCTTGTCGGCGGCGGTTGTCGTCGTCATGGTCCTCCAGCTCTCGCGGCTCACGCTCGCGGAGGGAGCCGATCACCTTGCCGACGCGGAGTCCCGGCTCGACCAGCGGACATTCCTCGCCACCTACCGTGGACGCATCCTCGACCGGAAGGGTCGGGTGCTGGCCGCGGACCGGCCGAGCTACGACATCGCCGTCGAATACGAGGTCCTGACCGGGGCCTGGGCGGCGCACGAGGCCGCGGTCGCGGCGCGGAAGGAGGTCGGGCGCACGGCGTGGTCGGAGATGGACCCCTCGGCCAGGGGACGGGCCATCGAGCGCCACCTGCCCGCCTTCGACGCCCAGGTCGAGCGCCTCTACGCCACGATCTGCGACCGCGGCGGCATCGACCGCGACGAGCTCGAACGGCGGATCGACGAGATCAAGCGGCGCGTGCACACCCGCGCTGTCGCGGTGTGGGACCGCCAGCGCGAGATGGAGTCGAACCG
>JAGQOG010000344.1 GCA_020427695.1 Phycisphaerales bacterium | reverse complement strand
TGAGGGGAAAGTGGCCGTGATCGAACCTGAACCGCCCTACGACAAGTCGGACGCGCGAGCCATCAACAATCTCGGCACCGTTGCGGGGACCATGTCCAGCAACACGGTGATCCTCCGGGACGGCTTCACGATGAACGTCAACGACGGGAAGGTTGTGGTTCATCCCGCTCCGGCGTTTGCGAGCCGATGGTGGCCGAGGGACATCAACGACCTCGGCATCATCAGCGGAGATCTGGATCTCGTCGAAACGAACTGGAAGCGTGCGTGCGTCACCGACGGGACCACCTTCTTCGAACTGGCGCCATTCACGCCAGCGTCGGCGTCGTATCTGCGGGATGCGCTCGCCATTCGCAACGACGGCGTCATGGTCGCCAACTGCAATTCCAAGTGCGCGACGGTGCTCGCGCCGGCTGCAGCCAAGCAGGGCGACGTCGACTGCGACGGCCTGGTGGGCGCGGGCGACCTGGCAATGGTGGTCGGGGCGTGGGGCTCGCCGGATCCCGGCGCCGATCTGGACGGCAACGGCATCGTGAACGGCGCCGACCTCGGAATCGTGCTCGGGAACTGGACGCAGCCATAGCGCTGTGCGACGCAGGACGTTCTTCGGGGGCGAAGGCGAAAGGGTCGAACACAGAAACAAGCCGAGTCGCCGGCACTCCGCCGGCGAGGGATGTCGCATTGCATCAAGGAGACTGAACCATGAGCAATCGAGCGAACGGATGGCCGGCGCTGGCGGTGGCATGCCTCACGCTGGGGACAACGGTATCGATCGGATTCGCACAAACGAGACTTCATGTCTGGAAGGGCTCCTCCCAGCCGGGCAACGGCAACTCCTGGACCACCGCCTTCCACGAACTCGACGACTGCCTCGAGTTCGCGGCCGCACAAGGAGACTACCCGTACGACATCTGGGTCGCCGCCGGCACCTACCAGGTGCACGTTCCGGCCTCGGAACCCACGCCCGCCGCGGCCTTCGTCCTCGACGGCGGGGTCCGGCTCTTCGGCGGCTTCACCGGCGTCCTCGACGAGATGGACATCGGCGACCGCGACGTCGCGGCGAACATCACCATCCTCAGCGGAGTCGTGGTCTCCACCGCCACGCCGGAGATCGCACCATGCGGCGATCCCGATGCGGGCTCTTGCTTCGAGATGAACGGCACGCCCGGATGCGACGAGGCGTTCTGCTGCGTGATCGTGTGCGACTTCGATCCGCAGTGCTGCGAGAACACCTGGGACGGACTCTGCGCCGAGTTCGCAGGGGAGAACTGCTACACCCGCCGCGTCGAGAGCGTCGTGGCCACCAGCGGCGACGGGGGCACGGATCGCCAGGCGAACGGCTTCCGGATCGTCGACGGCGGTACGGATGTTCAAGGGACGAGGGGCGGCGGGGTCCGGATCGGCGACGGCGCGATGGAGGTCGTCCTCGGCACAGTGACCGGGAACATCGCGTACGACGGCGGCGGCGTCGCCGTGCACGCCTATCCGGGCAAGACGGTGACCGACGCCTCCATCTGGAACTCCCGCATCACCGACAACCGCTACGTCTACCGGGGAGGCGGCGTCTACGCCACCGCTCCCTACACGATTGTGAACTCGGAGATCACGCTCAACCGCACCGGGTGCGACGTGGGCGAGGACCCCGAGGCATGCGCGGCCGACGTGGCGAGCGCCCTCTTCGACGGCGCCCCTGCACCCTCGCCGGGGCAGGGGGATCCGCCGCCGCCCAACCGCACGATCGTGAACACCACCGTCACCCTCAACCGCGGCACGCCGGCAATCCAGTTCGAACTCGGGGGACCGCTCGGTGCCGGACTCGAGCTCCACAACTCGATCGTGTGGGGGAACCTCGCCGGATCCAACGAGCTTCCCTGCCCCGACGACCCCCTGTGCTTCGAGCTCTCCGCTTCGAGCGCGGTCGCCGCACGCTACAGCGACGTGAACACGGGGCCCGACGCCATTCCCTCCGGATGGACCGCGTCGATCAACGCCGATCCGGTCTTCGCGGATCCGGCCGCGGGCGACTTCAGGCTCCTGGCAACGTCGCCATGCCTCAATCGCGGCCTCGACGACCTCGCGCTGCCGGACCTGCTGGACGTCAACGACGACGGCAACCTCCTCGAGAAGGCGCCCGACCTCGAGCTCCTTCCCCGCATCGAGTGCCGAGTGGACATGGGCGCCCACGAGCGCTGCCAGGCGGTGCGCTCCGACCTCGACGACGACTGCGACGTGGATGGCGGCGACCTCGGCGAGCTTCTGGCCCTGTTCGGGGGTGCCGGCCCCACCGGCGACCTCGACTGCAACGGCGTTGTGGACGGTGGCGACCTGGGGCTCCTTCTGAGCGACTGGGGGCCCGTGTCCGCCGAGTGCTGCGTGGGCGCGGTAACAGCGGCCCTCGCCTACGGCGCCGGTGCGAGCGCTGCGATGGGCGAACAGGGCGCGATCGAGGAAGGCGCGGCGATGACGCCGGAAATGCTTGCGGCAGCCCTCGGCTTCGCGAGCACCGAGGCGTTCATCGCATGGATCGCGGAACAGCCGTTCGAGACCATCGCGGCGTACATGGCGCTCCTCGTTTAGCGACCGAGGATCGGCCCGACGGACGGTTGGTGGGATCCATGACTGTTGCGGGTCGACTCCCGGCGCAGCCGGGTCGGCCCGTTGGGGAAGCGGCCGGCCGCCGCCGGCCGTCCTCAGCGCCAGTCGGCGCAGCCGGGTGCCACGGCCTTCCAGGCCGTGCGGAGGCGCACGGCGTGCACGACACGGCCAAGATGGCCGTGGCACCCGTCGCGCAGCCCTCGATGCCTTGTTGCCCTATAGCCCCAACATCACCCGCTCCGGCTGCTCGATGCAGGTCTTCACCTGCACCAGGAAGCCGACCGCTTCGGCGCCGTCGATGATTCGGTGGTCGTAGCTCAACGCGAGGAACATCATCGGGCGCAGGGCGATCTGGCCCGGCTGGTCGGGATCCTCGACCGGCCGCTTCTTGATCGCGTGCATGCCGAGGATCGCCGACTGCGGCGGATTCAGGATCGGCGTGCTGTTGAGGGAGCCGTACACGCCGCCGTTGCTCACGGTGAAGGTGCCGCCGGTCATCTCCTCGACCGTGAGCCGGTTCTCCCTCGCCTTGGTCGCGAGTTCGCGGATCGCCAGCTCGATCCCGGCCAGCGAGAGCGACTCGGCATTGCGGATGACGGGCACGACGAGCCCGCGCTCCGTGCCCACCGCCACCGCCACGTCGCAGTAGTCGTGGTACTCGATCGCGGCGGAACGGTCGCCGCTCTCGGGATCGGCCTCGAGGAAGTACGCGTTCGCCCGCGGGTACCTCCGCAGGGCGGACACGCAGGCGGCGACGAAGAAGCCCATGAAGCCCAAGCCCACGCCGTGCGCCTTCTCGAACGCCTCCTTGTGCGTCGCGCGAAGCCGCATGACCTCGGTCATGTCGCACTCGTTGAAGGTCGTGAGCATCGCGGTCGTGTGCTTCGCCTCGACGAGCCGTTCCGCGATGCGCTGGCGGATCTTGGTCATGCGCTCCCGACGAACGCCGCGCGAGCCCGCGGGCGCCCCCATGGCCGGGGCGGCCGTCGGCGCAGTCGTCGAAGCCGATGTCGAGGCCGCCATGACGTCCTCCTTGGTGATCCGTCCGGAGGGTCCGCTGCCATGCACGCGGGCGAGATCCACACCCTTGTCGGCCGCAAGCTTCCGGGCCACCGAGGTGGCGCGGGGGCCGTCGGTCTTGGCGGCGGTGCCGTCGGTGTCCGCCTCGGGCGCCGGCTGAGGCGTCGCCTCGGCCTCCCGTTCGGCGGCCTTCGCCGGCGCTGCCGCCCCCTTCGGCGGCTTGGCGGCAATGTCGATCTCGCCGATTGCGCTGCCGACCTTCAGCTCCTCGCCCGTCTTCGCCTTCACGCTCAATCGACCCGTCTGCGGCGCGCGCACCTCCAGCGTCGCCTTGTCGGACTCGATCTCGACCAGGAGATCGTCCTTCTCCACCCAGTCGCCGTCGGCGTGGTGCCAACTGCCGAGCGTGACTTCGGTGATCGACTCTCCCGGACTGGGAACGGTGATGGAGACGGCCATGGGTGGGGTGCTCGTGGGGAAGCGGGGAGGCGGAGGGCTCAGTGGACGGTCGAAGCCGTTGGTGACGCGGCGCCGGAGGCGTCCACCGGCAGGCCGACGGCCTCGATCAGGATCGTCTCCTGCTCCTGGGCGTGGATCTTCGAGCTTCCGGCGGCGGGGGTGGCGCTGGCGGGTCGCGAGATGCAGTTGAAGTGCAGGTCGAGGTGGGAGTGGAACATCGCCTCGACGAAGCGCCATGCGCCCATGTTCCGGGGCTCCTCTTGGGCCCAGACGAAGTCCGTGGCGTTGGGGTAGCGGTTGAGCACCTCCTGGAGGCGCTCGAGGGGGAACGGGTGAAGCTGCTCGAGGCGAACGATCGCGATGTCGTCGCGGCCCGACTTCTCGCGATGGGCCGCGAGCTCGTGGCCGATCTTCCCGGAGCAGAGGATCAGACGCGTCACGGATGCGGGCGAGGCGACAGCCGTGTCGTCGATCACCATCTCGAAGCCGCCGCCGACGAGGTCGGCCGCCGTGCTGGCCGCGGCGGGAAGCCGGAGCATGCTCTTCGGCGTCATCACAATGAGCGGCTTGCGGAACCCGACCATCACCTGCCGACGGAGCAGGTGGAACATCTGCGCCGCGGTCGTGGGGTAGCACACCTGCATGTTCTGGTTGGCGCAGAGCTGGAGGAAGCGCTCGAGGCGGGCGGAGGAGTGTTCCGGACCCTGTCCCTCGTAGCCATGCGGGAGCAGCATGACCAGGCCGTTGTAGCGCTGCCACTTCGCCTGCGCCGAGGCGATGAACTGGTCGATGATCACCTGGGCGCCGTTGGCGAAGTCGCCGAACTGCGCCTCCCAGAGGATGAGCATTTGCGGATCGGTGAGCGAGTAGCCGTATTCGAACCCGAGGCACGCCGCCTCCGACAGCGGACTGTTGTGGATGCAGAACCGCGCCTGGGCGGGATCGATCGCATTGAGCCCGGTGTAGCTCTCGCCCGTCTCCTGGTCGAACACCACGGCGTGGCGGTGGCTGAACGTCCCGCGCTCGACGTCCTGGCCCGTCAACCGAACCGCGTGTCCTTCGACCAGGAGCGTGCCGTACGCGAGGAGCTCGGCGAGGCCCCAGTCGATCGGTTCGCCCCGTTCGATCGCGCTCCCCCGGTAGGCCAGGATGCGGGACATGGTCTTGTGTAGTGCGAAGCCGGGCGGAGTGCTGCCCAGCGCCTTCGACACCTGGATCAGCCGATCGAGGGGCACGGCGGTGTTGATCGGTTCGAACGAGTAGTGCTGCTTCAGACCCGACCAGCGGGCGGCGAAGGGATCGACCGTCGGATCGACGGGCTTCTCCTTGGTGACCGTTTGCGCGTGGTCCATCGCCGCCGTCGTTTCGTCGTGCATCGCCTTGGCCTGCTCGACGGTGACCACGCCTTCCTGAACCAGTCGTTCCGTGTACGTCTGGAGCACGGGCTTCTGGCGGCGGATGAGCTTGTACATGAGCGGCTGGGTGAACGACGGCTCGTCCGTCTCGTTGTGGCCGTGCTTGCGGTAGCACCACATGTCGATCACGACGTCGTTCTTGAACGCCTGCCGGTACTCCAGCGCCATGCGGGCGACCCACGCGCACGCCTCGGGATCGTCGCCGTTCACATGGAAGATCGGCGCATCGACCATCTTGGCGATGTCGGTGCAGTAGAGGCCGCTGAACCCGTCGCGCGGATCGGTGGTGAACCCGACCTGGTTGTTGATGATCACGTGGATGGTGCCGCCGACGTTGTAGCCGTCGAGCTTCATCATGTTGAGCGTCTCGGCCACCACGCCCTGGCCGGGAAACGCCGCGTCGCCGTGGATGAGGATGGGCACGACGCGCTCGCGCTTGGTGTCGTCGTACAGCCGCTGCTTGGCGCGGCAGCGGCCCAGCACCACGGCGCTGATGAACTCGAGGTGCGACGGATTCGCGGCCATGGTGAGGTGGATCACCTGGCCACCGGTGGTCGTGCGATCGCTGCTGTAGCCCTGGTGGTACTTGACGTCGCCGCCGCCCTCGACGAAGTCCTCGACCCATGCTTCGTCGAACTCGGTGAACACCTGGGCGTAGGTCTTCTCCAGGATGTTCACCAGCACGTTGAGTCGGCCGCGATGGGGCATGCCCATCGCGTACTCCTCGATGCCGTTGGCCGGCGCCTGCTGGATGAACTGGTCGAGGAGCGGGATGAGCGACTCGCCGCCCTCGAGCCCGAACCGCTTCTTCCCCACGTAGCGGGCGTGGAGGAAATTCTCGAAGGCGTCGGCATCGATGAGCTGCCGCAGGATGTGGATGCGGGCTTCCGGAGCAAGGGGGGGGTGGTTGCGCACCGTCTCCATGCGGCGCTGGAGCCAGCGCCGGCGCTCCCGCTCCTGGATGTGGAGGTACTCGACGCCGATCGTGCGGCAGTAGGTGTCCTCGAGCAGCTCGATGATCTTCGACAACGGCGCCGGGCTCTCCAACGGCAGCACGCCCGGATCGAAGGACTCGGCAAGGTCCGCGTCGGTCAGGTCGAAGGAGTCGAGGGTGAGCTCCTCCGGGAAGGGACGCGGGCGTCCCAACGGATCGAGCTCGGCGGCGCGGTGGCCGATGTCGCGGTAGTGGTAGATGAGCGAGTCGACCCGAGCCTGCTTCGAGTTCGCCACCGCCACCAGACCCGGGGAGGGAGCGGGCGGAAGGTGGTCGGCGTTGCTCGGCTTGATCGCCGCCTCCAGCGCGCCAGACTCCTCGAGGCGGGCGAGGCGCATGGAACCCAGCTCGAATCCCTCAAAGAACTGCCGCCACTGCGGATCGACCGCGTCCGGGTTCTCCGACCACCGCTGGTGAAGCGCCTCGATGTACTCGCCGTTCCAGCCGTTGACGGACAACTCAGGCCGGTCCTGGGCCATAGCGAACTCCTGTGCAGGCAAAGTCGGGCATTGTAACGGGCTGGAGAGCTGCAGGAGGCATCAAGGCATCGCGACCGAGGCATCAAGGGATCGAGGCATCAAGGCATCAAGGGTGTTGGTAGGGGCGCCCGGGCCACGGACATAGACGAGGGGGGGTCCGGGAACCGTTCGCCAGAAGGCTCCGCCTGCGGGAGTCCCGCTGCCTCCGACCCCGCAACCCTCGATGCCTTGATGCCTTGATGCCTCGGTGCCTTGATGCCTTGATGCCTCGGTGCCTTGATGCCTCTGGTTCTCACATCATCCCCACCGGGTCCACGTCCACGGCCAGCCCTTCGCCGGGGCGGACGATTCCCTCGTCGCGGGCGGCGGCGAGCAGGCGCTGGACCTGGACCGCGGTGGGGGCGATCGCTTCGACCTGCTGGCGGTGGCGTTCGGCGATGCGGGCGATGGGGCAGGCCGCGGGGCCGTGGATGCGGACGGCCTCGCCGCCCTCGAGCCCGCGCGCGATCTGGCGAAGTCCGTTCGCCAGCGTCTCGGCTGCGGCCACGCACGCCTCGAGGTCCCGGTCGCGCACCACGAACCGCACCATGCGCGTGACCGGAGGGAGCCCGCACCGTTCCCGTTCGGCAAGCTCCTGCCGTGCGAACCCGACGTAGTCGTGACGCGCCGCCAGCGCGATCGGCGCCAGGTCGGGGTTGAACGTCTGGATGATCGCGCGACCGGGATCCGATCCCCGGCCGCAGCGGCCCGCGACCTGGCTCACGAGCTGGAAGGTGCGCTCGCTGGCGCGGAAGTCGGGCAGGCTGATCGCGGTGTCGGCGTTCACCACGCCCACGAGTCGCACGCCCGCGAAGTCGAGGCCCTTGGCGATCATCTGCGTGCCGATCAGGAGCCGAAGCTCGCCGGTGCCGAAGCGGTGCAGGGTCGCATGCAGGTCGCGGAGACCGTGCATCGCGTCGGAATCGACCCGGACCATCGTCTTGCCCGGCACCAGCGAGGGGAACTTGCGGGCCAGCTCCTCCTCGACCCGCTGCGTGCCGAGGCCGAACACCGTCACCGCCCGCGCGCATCGCGGACACTTCTCGGGCAGCCGCTGCTCGGACAGGCAATGGTGGCAGCGCACGAACGCGCCGCGGCGGACACGGGCGTCCAAGTGGCAGACCATCGTCGCGTCGCAGTGGTGGCACTGCATCATCCAGCCGCACGTGTGGTCGGCGCACGCGATGTAGTTCGCGTAGCCGCGCCGGTTGAGCAGCAGCAGCACCTGCCCGGGCGCCGATCCGTCGCGCGGCTGGAGGGTCTCGCCGATCGCCCGCTCGAGGCGCGGTCCGAGCAGGTGCACGCGCCGGTCGGGAGCGGTGGCCCGGCGGGCGCGAACCTCCTCGACGAAGTCCACGATCTCGACCTTGGGCAGCCGCAGGCCAGGAGCGCGTTCGGGGAGCGTGTGCAGGTGGTGCACGCCGCGCACGGTGGCGTTGTGCCAGCTCTCGAGCGCGGGCGTCGCGCTTCCGAGGACGGCAGGACAGCCCGACAACTGGGCTCTTCGCAGGGCCACGTCGCGGCCGTGGTAGCGGGGGGCCTGGTCCTGCTTGTACGAGCTGTCGTGCTCCTCGTCCACGATGATCAGGCCGAGTCGGCCCTCCGGCACCGGAGCGAATGCGGCCGAGCGCGCCCCGAGCACGACCTGGGCCTGACCGGCCGCCACCAGCACCCATTGCTGGTGGCGCTGCGCCGCGGTCAGTCCGGAGTGCAGCACCGCCACGGTGCACTGCGGCAGCCGTCGAATCAACCGGCCGCCTGTTTGCGGCGTCAGCGCGATCTCCGGCACCAACACGATGACGGCGCGACCCATGGCGACGGTGCGTTCGATGAGCCGGATGTACACCTCGGTCTTGCCCGAGCCGGTGACGCCGAACAGCAGGTGGCTGGAGAACCCCTGGTCGAGCGTTCCCGCGATCGCGTCCACGATCTGCGCCTGCCGCGCCGTGAGCTCGGGCGGCGGAGGGGCATCAAGCGCTTCGCCGCTCCACGCCGCCTCCACGGCGGTGACCTTCCGCGCGTCGAGCAGTCCCTTGGCGATCAGTCCTCGGATCGGCGCTGGCGTCGAGAGATGGGCCCGCTCCGCCAGCGTCCGCAATTCGATCGGACGCTCGTTCGCCGGAAGCGAGCGAAGGAGCTCGAGCACGCTGCGCTGCTTGGGAGAGAGACGCACCTTCCGCGGCGGGCCCTCGGCGCCGCCCTCGCCGCCACCGCCCTCGGCGGCTGGTGTCGGCGGAGCCGTTGGTGCTGTCGGGACGTCGCCTTCGAGCGGGAGATCGACCAACGTCCGCGAGACGAGTCCAACGGCCTTCTTGACCGCCGCGGGGAGCACGCCCGCCAACGCCATGCCGACCGGACAGCAGTAGTAGCTGGCCATCCACCGGGCCAGCGCGACAAGGTCAGGCGGCAGGCCAGTGCCCTCCCGATCGCGGCGGAGGACGGGCTTGAGCTTCGCCTGGTCGGGGATGTCGGAGGACGGGGGTCCGTCCTGGCGCTCGATGACGTAGCCGACGGTTTCGGTGTTGCCGCGGCCGAGCGGCACCACCACCCGCTCACCGATGACCACGTCGGCAAGCGCGGCGGGAAGCGCGTAGGCGAGCCCGTCGGGATAGCGGTCGATGCCGCGCTCGACGGCCACGCTCACGCGGGCCACGGGGCGGTGGTCGTTGGATCCGGCCTGGAGATGGGGAAAGAGCGAGGTCATCGGGGCGCCCCTACGACTCCTCCACGGGCTGTCGCGCCTCGAGGGTCGCGCCCACGATCTGGTCCAGCGAGAACCTCGCGCCGCACTCGGGACACGTCGTCGCTTGGAGGCCGGCCATGTTGTAGCCGCAGGCGGGGCAGGCGACGCCCGAGATTCCGACGCTGCGCAGCCGCTTGAGCCGTTCCGCCGGCGTCTCGCGCCAGATGAAGATGGTGGCCGTCAGCCAGAGAAGGATCACGATCACCCCGGAGATGAACACGCCGAACGACGGGTCGATCGCGTTGCCCAACACGGCCGCTGGCGGGAGGCTGACGATCAGGGCGGCGAGGGGGGCCAGGGCTGTCAGCAGCACGCGCCGGGGTGTCCAGTGCACGGTGCGCCGCCAGAGCGCAATCCAGTACCCGCCGACAAAGGCGCCGGTGAGGACGCTGGCGACGGCGAACGCCGCCTCCTCGCTCCGGCGGCCTGGCCCCGCCAGGAGCAGCGACACCACCATCAGGTAGACCACGGTCGCCAACGGCAGCATGAGCAGCGCCAAGGCGATTCTGGCGATGAAGGCCGACATCAGGGGATCGTACGGCAACGATGGCGCGAGACGGATCGAAGGACAACCGCCTATATTTCCCGGCATGGCCGACATCGACGCGTCGTACGTTTCCGCCCGCCTCGTCCTCGAGGACGGCACGGTGTTCCGCGGCCGCGCCTTCGGCCAAACGGAGTCCTGCCGGTCCTTCGGCGAGGTGGTCTTCAACACCGCCATGTGCGGCTACCAGGAGGCGCTGACCGACCCGAGCTACGCGGGCCAGATCCTGGTGATGACCACCCCGATGATGGGGAACTACGGAGTCAATGCCGAGGACGTGGAGTCCGATCGGCCGCAGGTGGCGGGATTCGTGGTGCGCGAGCTCACGCGGATCCGGTCCAACCACCGTTCGACCCTGGACCTCTCGGCATGGCTCGGTGATGCCGGCGTGCCGGCGATCGAAGGACTCGACACCCGGGCCCTGGTCCGGCGGCTGCGGGTGAGCGGCGCCATGCGCGGGCTGGTCTCGGTGGCGGAGCACGCCTCCGACGCCGAGCTCGTGGAGGCCGTCCGTCACAGCGCGGCGATGGCGGGCCGGAACCTCGCGGAACAGGTGAGCCCCTCCGGCTGTGGTCAGTGGCAAGGCGACCTGGGCGAGTGGCGCATGCCGAGGTCCACCCTCGTCGGCGGAGAGGAGCGTCCTTTGAAGGTGCTCGCGCTCGACTGTGGGGCCAAGCGGAACATCTATCGACACCTGGCCGACCTCGGGTGCGCCGTCGAGTTTGCGCCCCACGACCTTTCCGCCACGGAAATCCGCGACCGCAAGCCCGATGGTCTGTTCGTGTCCAACGGCCCCGGCGACCCGGCGGCCGTCGAGGCCACAATCGCGACCCTGCGCGAGGTGGCCGGCGAGGTCCCGACCTTCGGGATCTGTTTAGGCCACCAGCTGCTCGCGCTCGCCCGGGGTGCCCGCACCTACAAGCTCAAGTTCGGCCACCGGGGCGCCAACCAGCCGGTTCGCAACCTGTTGACCGGTCGGATCGAGATCACCAGCCAGAATCACGGATTCTGTGTTGACGAGTCGTCGCTGAGGGAGACGGGGGGAGAACCCACCCATCTTCACCTCAACGACGGCACGCTGGCGGGATTCCGCGATCCCCAGCGTCCGCTCTTCTGCGTGCAGTACCACCCCGAGGCCTCCCCGGGCCCGCACGACTCGGCGTACCTGTTCGATTGCTTCGTCGCGATCATGCGGACGCGGCGACCGGTGGATGCGACGGTCATGCGGACGGCCCAAGCGGCCCGCGGGGCTCGACTCGGGATCGAAACCGCACCGGTCGGCGGCTGACAGCGAGGGAACTGGCGACGGTCGGCTCGCGGATGGTCAGTGCTGGTCCGCGGTTGCGGCTTCGCTTGCGGATTGTGAACGCCCAAAGTAGTCTCCCCCCAGCACTCGTCGGGTGGGGCCCGCGCAGGCACGGATGCCGCGCCAGTCCACTCTCACGCGCCGAGTGCCGTCTGTTCTGCGGAATCTCTGGCCGATACGCGCCACAACGCCCCGCCGGCCATCACCAGGGAGTCAACATCATGTCTCTTGCTTTGGGACGAGTGCGCACGCTGGTTCAACACAGCGTTTTGGTCGGCATCACGGGACTCGGATCGACGACCGGCGGGTCGCTCGGTCTGCCTTCGATGCTGTCGCTTTCGGGGCTGTCGCTTTCCGGCGTTGCCGCGGTCGGCATGTGCGCCACGGTCTCGCTCGCGGCGCCGCAGAGCGGAAACGCCGAGTCGCTGATCGAGCAGGCTCGCCAGCAGATGTCCAACGCCGAATGGCAGCGGGCGATCGACACGTGGACGCAGGTGCTGGTCCAGCTTCCCGACAACCAGGAGGCGAAGGACGGGTTGGCGCGGGCGCAGGCCGCCTTGGACTCCCTGGCCACGATCGGGCAGGTGAGCGAGGACATCAGCGTGCTGCGGCAGAAGGCGGAGGTCGAGTTCGAGGCGGGGCTCAATCGGGCGAACGAGCTTCTCGGCCAAGGCGACTACGCCGGCGCCGAGCGGGCGGCGATCACCGCCAAGGTCAAGGTGAACCAGGCCCGGCAAGTGCTGTCGGCGGGCGAGTTCGACGCCATGACGAAGCAGGCGGACGCCCTTCTCGACAAGATCTCCCAGGAGCGCGTCACAGCCCAACTCGTCCAGCAGCAGCTCGATCGCGAGAAGTCCACCCGCGACAAGGCCGAGCAGCAGAAGATCCAGATGGAGCAGCGGGCGACGATCATCAACGAGAACCTCCTGCGCGTGCGTCAGCTCCAGCTCGAGCTCAAGTACGACGAGGCACTCAAGGTCGTCGACGAGACGCTCTTCATCGATCCGCACAATCCGGCGGCCCTCGCCCTGCGGGACGTGATCACCTCGGCCAAGCTCTACCGCGACTACGTGGAGATCAACCGACGCCGCGGTCCGGCCTATTACCAGCTCCAGCAGGAGGGCATCGCGGCCACCATCCCGCCCGCGACCAACATCGACGGCCCCGGTCCGCGTTCGGTCTCCGGCCTGATGGAGTATCCGGCGGACTGGGAGGAGCTGAGCATTCGTCGCGACCTCGCTGCGGGGTTCCGCGAGAGCGATGCCGACCGCAAGGTGCGCCTCGCCCTCGACAAGACCATCCCGGTTGACATCGCCGGAAGCTCGCTGGAAGCCACCGTGGGCTACCTCCGACAGGTCACCGGCGTGCAGATCTACCCCGACTGGAAGGCGCTCGACCTCATCAACGTTCGGCCCGAGGACGAGATCACGCTGACCCTCGGCACCGTGACCGGCGAGATTGCGCTGGAGCGCATCCTCGAGCAGCTCGGCAGCAGCGAGTACGAGCGTCCGCAGTACTCGATCGAGGACGGCATCCTGGTCATCTCCAGCGACCAGGCGTTGCGGAAGCGGACGGTGACCATCGTCTACGACATCCGCGACCTCCTCTTCCAGGTGCCCTACTTCGACAACGCCCCCGAGTTCGACCTCAACGCGGCCATCCAGCAGGGCGGCAATCAGGGCGGCGGCGGCCAAGGCGGCGGTGGTGGCGGATTTGGCGGCGGCGGCGGGTTCGGCGGTGGCGGTGGTGGCGGCGGGACCGGCGGCGGTGGAACCGGCGGCGGCGGCGGATCGATCTTCGGATCGCCCGGCGAGGAGCCCGAGCGGCTGAGCCGCGAAGAGCTCGTGCAGCAGATCGTCACCATCATCCAGGAGAACGTCGATCCCGAGGGTTGGCGCGACCTGGGCGGCGACACCGGCACCCTCCAAGAGCTCAACGGCAACCTGATCATCACCAACACGCCGCGGAACCATCGCTCGATCGAGGGTCTGCTGAGCCAGTTGCGACGCATCCGGGCCCTTCAGATCAACGTCGAGGGTCGTCTGCTCCAGGTGTCGATGGACTGGTTCGAGCAAGTGGGTGTCGATCTCGACATTTACTTCAACACCAACAACACGATGTTCCAGCAGGCCCGGGCGGTGGATTCGAACTTCCAGCTCTCGGACTTCTGGAACGCCAACGGCACCCAGAAGGACGTCGTGGCCTTCGACAGCCCGACCGGCACCAACTCTCCGCCGGCCCAGGGTGCGATTCCCGGTGTGCCCTACGCCAATACCTACGGCACCGGCTACCTGTTCGGCCAGCCGACGGGCGGCCCCCCGCCGACGGACATCACCTACGTGACCGGTCCGGTGGGCACGCCGATCCGCCAGACGAGCGGCTTCAACCCGATCGGATTCAACCAGCAGTCGCTCGGCACCGTGGCCGAGCTCGCGAGTTCCGTGCTCAGCGACTTCGCTCTTACCGCCGCAGGTTCTCCGGCCCTTTCGCTCGCGGTCAGCTACATGGACGACATCCAGGTCGACCTGCTCGTTCAGGCGACCCAGGCCGACCGTCGGAACGTCGTCCTGACGGCGCCGCGACTGACCATGTTCAACGGTCAGCGGGCGTGGGTCTCGGTGGCGAACTCGATCACGTACGTGTCGAACCTGATTCCGGCCACGGGCGACAACTCGGGTGCGTTCCAGCCGCAGATCGGCGTGGTGTACGACGGCTTCGTGCTCGACATCGAGGGCGTGATCTCGGCCGATCGCCGGTACGTCACGATGACCGTGTCCTTCAACATCAACTCGAACGTCCAGTTCGCCACCACGACGGTCACGGGTGCCGCGGGCGGCGGCGGCATCAACGGCGGCCGCGCCGCCAACTTCGAGGGCCAGATCCAGTTGCCCAGCCTGACCGGCACGCAGATCCGCACCACCGTGTCGGTGCCGGACAAGGGCACGGCCCTCCTCGGCGGTCAGCGCCAGGTCAACGAGATCGAGGTCGAGAACGGCGTGCCCGTCCTCTCCAAGATCCCCTGGATCAACCGGTTCTTCACCAACCGGCTGACGTCCAAGGAGGAGTCCACCCTCCTGCTCCTGATCCGTCCGGAGATCATCATCCAGCAGGAGAACGAGGAGATCCTCTTCCCGAAGCTCTCCGGGCAGATTGGCGGCTTCTGAGCCCGCCTTCCTCCAGTCCTCCCGCGACGGCGGCCTTCCGGCCGCCGTCGCTTCGTTCCGCGATCGCCCGACGCCATTTGCAGCCGCGTCGGGCCGCGACTACCCTTCCGCATGACTGACCACTGGAGCGGTCCTGCCATGTCCTCGACGTCGTCAAGACTTCGCACGCACGAAACCAACGGAATCACGAAGGTCGAGTTCGTGGATCGAAACATCCTCGACGAGGCCAACATCCAGCAGATCGGCGAGGAGATCGGGCGGCTGATCGATGGACAGGTGAACCCCAAGCTGCTGATCAGCTTCAGCAACGTGGACCACCTCTCGTCCGCCGCGCTCGGCACGCTGATCACGATCCGCAACCGGATCAACAGCAAGGACGGGCAGTTGCGCCTGTCCGACATCAACCCGCAGATCTACAGCGTGTTCAAGATCACCAAGCTGAACCGGCTGTTCCAGATCTTCGACACCGCCCAGCAGGCGATGGCGAGCTTCACCTGACCGCGCGACCAGGCCGGTCCGCCAGGGTCCGACGATGGGTCGAGACGGGGAGGACAGGCCGGTTCGCGCATCGGCGCGAGAAGGTGATCCATGAACGGGCAGTCGCCTGATCGAGTGGAGCGGCACGTGGTGCTGCATGACCGGCGCGACGAGGTCGATGCGGCCCAGAGCGATCTCTTCGACACGCTGGCCAGCCTGGGCTACGGCGAGGAGAACTGCTTCGCCATCCGGCTTGCCCTCGAGGAGGCGCTGGTCAACGCCTTCAAGCACGGCAACAAGAGCGATCCCGACAAGCCCGTCCGGCTCGACTGGTGGGCGGTCCCGCATCGCCTGGTGGTCGAAGTGGAGGACCAGGGCGAGGGCTTCGATCCGGAATCGGTGCCCGATCCGACGCTCGACGAGAACATCGAGATCCCCTCCGGTCGCGGCATCATGCTGATGCGGGCCTACATGAGCGAGATCAGCTACAAGGATCCGGGCAACCGGGTGATCATGGTGTTCGAAAGACGGGATCCGTAGGGGGCCGGGGGACGCCGGGCGCGGGTGCCGCCGATTGGCGCGGGTGCCACCGATTGCCGGAGCGCAGCGCAGGCAGTCGGTGCGGTGTCGGATGTTCGATGGCAGGTGCCTCGATGTGCGCCTGAGGCACTGACTGCCCCCACACAGGGGCAATCAGTGGCACACGACGTGCGGTGTCGGATGTTCGATGGCAGGTGCCTCGATGTGCGCCTGAGGCACTGACTGCCCCCACACAGGGGGCGATCAGTGGCACACAAACTTTCGGCGTCGGACGGTTGTTCGAACCCAGATCTCCTGCCGGCAACCGCCGGCCGTCCTCAGCGACAGCGTGCGAAGCACGCGCCGCCCTCACCATACGTACCGCACCGCATACGTCACCGCCCGCACCCCGTCTGGCGGCAGGGTCAGCTCCCACTCGATCGTCTGGGCGTCCACCTTCCTGAACGCGTCGGAGTGCTGCACGATCTCCCAGTTCATCCAGCGGAAGAGGCGCTCGCGCACCACGACGGTGACGGGCTCCCTCTTGCGGTTGCGGATCTCGATCTTGTACGACTCGTCGATGGTGCCGTGGCCAATGCTGACGGCGAAGCTGGTCTGGGTGCGCTCGCCGACCACATCGAACGACTGGCCGACCCGCACGGAGACCTTCTCGTTGCGGGGCGTGTGGTCGATGAGGCCCTCGCCGACGAACTCGAGCGTGCCGTCGGTGTCGTCCTGCTTGTAGACGCGGACCTTGCCCTTGGGCAGCGGCATCCCGAGGTTCGACTCCTCGTCGTTCTGGAAGCGCACGAAGACGTCCACCTTCCTCTCGTCGGTGAGGCCGGAGCTCTGGTCCCGATTGGGTTCGTCCCCCCAGTTCCCGATCAAGCCCCACTCGGCAAACATCGCGGTCGGGTCGTAGACGAGCACCTTCCGCACCGGCACGTTCCGGGCGGTGGGGAAGAGGGTGATCTGCTGGGTGGCGTTGGCCTTGACGTCGGTGCGCCGCGGCAGGGTGTAGAGGTGGTACTCGAAGAACGACTTCTCCTCGAAGCCGCCGTCCGCGCCGGCCATGCGCTCGACCGCCGCCCCGCCACGGAAGCGCCGCACAGGCTGCGGCTGGATGCGCTGAACGTCGCCGGCGATGAGCTTGAGCTGGGCGTTCTCGTAGGCGGCGCCGGAGAGGTTGAGAAGCGACACCCACGCCCCGAGGTCGGCGGACGTGTCCTTGGCGTCGAGGACGAGGTTGTAGTCGGCGCGCCAGGTGATGCCGGCGGTCTGGTAGGTGGTGCGGACGAGGCGTTCGCCGCCGCTCGAAGCGTTCACCTTCCAGACGAGCGTGGGCCGGGTGATGAGCCCCCTGCTGTCGCCG
>JAGQOG010000343.1 GCA_020427695.1 Phycisphaerales bacterium | reverse complement strand
GCAGGTCGGCGTTGGCATCGGGGAAGCGCTGCGGATCGGGAGAGCGCGTGGCCAGCGAGCGGACCGCCAGCCATTGCGTCGCGAAGTGCTCGGCCAAGGCCAGACTCCGGGGATCGGCGAGCATGCGCTCCACCTGCTCCGCGCGCCCTTCGGCGTCGGACAGCTCGCCGCACGACGCGGCGGCGAACAGTGCGTCGTCCGGCATGCTCGCCCACAGGAAGTACGACAGGCGCGTTGCGAGCTCCCAATCGTCGAGATCCCGCACCGGCGCCCCGCCCGCGGGATCCTCCTCGAAACGGAAGAGAAACCGCGGATGCACCAGCATCGTGGTCACGGCCGCACGCAAGATGCGCCACTCCGGCGCGTCGGAGCCCGCCGCCGCTCGTGCGGCGGCCAGCACACCGTCGAGCTCGTGCTCGGTGAGGGGCCGTCGCCAGGCACGTCCCGCCAGGTGGCGCACCGACGCCCGGAGTCGCTCTGCGGGCGGCAGCCCTTCGAATCGCGATGCCAGGTCGCGTTGCAGTGCCGTCGGCTCGGCGGAGTCGAGCGGTCCGACGACCTCCAGCCATTGGACGTACGCGTTGCGGTCGCGATTCTCGGGATCCGGATCGTCCTTGCGGTAGTAGTCGTTCACGAAGGCGGCGGCGACCGTACGCTCCCCCGCCTTCTCGACGTTCGTCTCCGCCTCGATGACCTCGAGCGTCCGCTGGCCGCGCACCTCGAAGGTGTCAAGCACCCGCTTCCCGAGGCGCAGTTGCATGCGCACCGGTTCGGCGCCTGCCTGTTGACCTGCGACCTCGGCGCGGATCCGGTATCGACCGGGGCGCGGCACGGCAACACTCCCACGAATCGACCCGTTGCTGAAGAGCGACCACCCGTCGCCGTACGGCGCCCCCCCGCCCTCGGCCGAGAGCGCGTCGCCGCGGAGGCGTCGAACGGGCGGCTCGCCTCCGGACACGTCCGCCACCGCGAGCGTCGCGACCCGCTCCGCCGCGTCCATGCACTGCTCGAAGAGCAGCGGCGTCATCGACAGCACGTCGCCGCTGTTGTCGAAGCCGTCGCCGATCTCGTCGGCGGGAAAGAACGCGGTCGCGTCGAAGTCGACGCCAACGAGATCGCGCACGGTGTTGCCGTACTCGGCCCGGCTCAGTCGTCGCATGGTGACGCGGCCCGGACCGAGCGCCTCTGGATCGGGCGCGGGAAGCGACGCCAGCGCGGCGTCCACGGCCCGGATGGCGGCGTCGTATGCGCCGGGATCGGGAAATGGCGGCTCCGGAGGCATCTCTCGCGCCACGAGTCGGGCATGCATCGACCGCAGAGCCGAGCGTCGCGACCCGCTTCCGTCGAGCGCCCCACCGGGAGCGAGATCCAGGTGGCCCTTCGCCCGCGGTCCGCTGTGGCAATCGATGCACCACGTGCCGACGAACGCGTTGAGCGCCGCCATGTCGTCGGCGGCTTCGCCTGTCCGAGCAAAGGCGAGTCCGTTCACGAGGAGCGCGGCGACGAACGGACCCGCGACCATTCCGAGGAATGAGCGGTCTCGGAGGCGGCCACACGTCGAGGCAACGGCGCGGCGTTGGCGATCGATGCCGGCACGAACGCCTTCTGGACCCGACCCGTCCCTCATCGCGCACCCGTGTGCGCCGGAACCTCCGCCGACGGACGTGGCGCCGCATCCTCTGTGGAACGCGGGAAGATCGTCTTCCAGTCCTCCTTCATGCGGACCACGATCCAACCTCGGCTCTCGGCCTCGTCGAGCAGCGACGGGGTGAAGGTGCCGACCTTGGAGTCGGGCAGGCCGGCCGCAGGGCCGTAGGCGTACTCCCGCTCGGCGTCGTCGTGCAGGACCAGGAGCCCGATGGCCGGCCGGCCGTTGTCGATCGTGGTGTACTCGAGCATCTGGCGATCGCCGTCGGAGTTCCCGAAGGCGAGGATCGGGCGCATGCCGATGTGTTGCGCGATGCCCACGGGCTTGCCCGCCTTGTCGTTGACGAAGTCGACCTTCGGCAAGCGCATCAGGACGGGCTTGCCCTCCACGAGCTTGAACTCCGTGACGATGCTCGAGCCGACGACCTGGGGCGGCGCGATGCCGTAGGTCCGCTGCGTCCACGGCCGCATGAACTCGATGCCGCCACCGGAGACGATAAACGTCTTGAAGCCCTTCGCTCGAAGGTACGTCAGCAGCTCGAGCTGGGGCTCGTACACGCACTGGTTGAAGTGGCGCTTGAATCGCGGATGCTCGGCGGTGCCGATCCAATCGGTGACCAGCTTCTCGAACTCCACCGTGCTCATGCCGGCATGGGTGGCG
>JAGQOG010000342.1 GCA_020427695.1 Phycisphaerales bacterium | reverse complement strand
CTTCATGCGTTCGCGCGGCTGGAACTTCGGTGTGCTGCTCGATCAGAATCGATCCGTGAGCAACGCCTTCGGCGTGGGAGGCATCCCGCACCTTGTGGTGATCGACCGTCACGGCGTCGTCTCCGCCACGCACGCGGGATTCTCCGGCTCCGACCAGTACCGCGGCTGGCTCGATGGCGCCATCCAGGATGCCCTCCGCCGCTGATCGTCGATCCGATCGCACGCTCGAGCGACTCTCCCTCGATGGCGGCGTCGTGCTCTTCCGCTCGCGGCTGCTCGCCCAGGCGGGTTTCGCACACGCCTTCACCACTCGGCACGGCGGCGTCAGCGTCGCTCCCTTCGACACGCTCAACCTCGGGTTCGGCGTCGGCGACGACCCGACGGCGGTGGCCGACAACATCCGTCGCGTTGCCCACGCTCTGGGGTGCGGTGGACAACCGGTCGTCACCGTCCGCCAGGTGCACGGGGCGGCGACCGCCGCGTGGCCCGGCGACTTCGCGCCCGACGCGCCGCCGCCGGCCGCCGATGCCATCGTGAGCACGACTGCGGCGGTCCTCAACCTGGTGCGCGTGGCCGACTGCGTTCCGGTGCTCGCGGCCTGTTCCCGCTCCGGCGCCGTGGCGGCCATTCACGCCGGCTGGCGGGGACTGGTCGCCGGCGCGGTGTTCGCGGCGATCGAGCGCCTGTGCGAGGTGGCCGGCTCCCGGCCCGAACGCCTGCTCGCCGCCGTCGGCCCGTGCATCGGCGTCGAGCAGTACGAGGTGGGCGAGGAGGTTGTCGAGTCGTTCCGCGCCGCTGGCCTCGAACATGCCATCGACCGCCGCTGGCCTCGCCCCCACGCCGACCTGCATGCGGCGGCGGTCTCCCAGATCGTGGCCGCCGGAATCCCGACCGATGCCGTCGACGGCCAACCGCTTTGCACGGCAGCGAATCCGGAGCTCTTCTACAGCCACCGACGCGATCGCGGACGCACCGGGCGGCAGGCGGCGGCGATCGTTGCCCGCGCCTCGGCGAGTTGACTACCGCAGGGCGCCCAGCCGGATGAGGAACGCGGCGAAAACCGCGCCGGCGGTGTTCGAGACCAGGTCCCAACCCGTGTTGTCGTAGCCGCCGACGTTCGTCTTGGGCATGGTGAGCACGGCCACGAACTCCACCACCTCGTTGAGCGCGCCACATCCCATCGCGGCACAGGCGCAGGTGAAGAGGGCGCCGAGCGTCGGGTGCACCGAGTCGTGGGTCATCCGACGGAGCCCCTGCCAGAATGCCCACGTCGTCACGCCGAACCCGAACGCATGCACCACCTGGTCGTACTTCAGCCGATCGGGAACCAGCCACCAGCTGTAGAGCACCCGCTGCTCCCCGTTGATCGGCCAACCGGCTGGAACCGGCACCAGACCGCCCGCCATGTGGAGGACCGCCCAGAGCGTCAATCCCCGCAGGACCCAAGGACTGAACCCCACCCGAACGTGCACGGCCAGGCCGATCGCCAGCAGAACCGCGAGCACCACCACGTAGAAGAGGAACTCCCGGTTGCCGGTGACGACCGCCGCGCCGGCGGCAACGCCGACGTTCAGCGCGTTGACCACCAGCACGTCCATCGGAACCACACGATCCCGAGCGGCACGAGTCATGGCGGGGAGCATACCGACCATGCGGATCGTCGCCACTTGCATCCGGGCCGACGAAAGCGAACATGAGGCACTCGACGCCGCTCGTTCCCGCGCCCGATCGTCGGCCCCGCGCCCGCCAGGATCCACCGCATGCCGCTCACGCGGAAGCTCCTTGTCCTCAACCTCGCGATCCTCGCCGGGATCGGCATGCTCTGCGGCCTTCTGATCTGGGGCGTGCACTCGCTGGCCCGGGATGTGCGGGCGGTGACGATCGAGTACGAGGAGCTGCGGCTGGTTGACCGGGCCATGCTCCACGCGTCCGTTGCCAGCCACTGCCTCTCTCGCGCCAACGGCGCACCGGAAGACAACACCCTCCAGATCAGCCAGGCGCTGGACGCGATCAAGGCGTTCCGCCTCTTGCAATTCGATCACGCCGAGGACGGCTCGCACCACGAGGAGACCGAGCTCACGCTCGACGAGCGGATCAACAGCAGTCTCCAGACGGCCAGCGCCTCGCTGGCTTCCGGCTCGGACGAGGAAGCGATCTCGGCGATCACGATGGCGATCGACGACCTCGCGGCGCTCAAGCGCCAAACCGACGTGTCCTTCGCCGCCATCGCGGCCGAACGCCGGGCATCGGCCTCGACCACCATCGCGATGCTGATGTCCGCCATCATCGCCGGCGGTGCGGCCATCGCCAGCCTGATCGGCTACTGGGCGGTCATGCGACCGCTTCGACGCCTCCAGGAGGGCGTGCGCACGGTGAGCGAGGGCGAGTTCGGGGCGCGCCTGGCGGTCGAGCGCGATCCGGAGTTCGCGAGCCTGGTCGTCGACTTCAATCGAATGACGGCCGAACTCGCGGATCTCTACTCCACGCTCGAACGGCGGGTGGCGGACAAGAGCCGAGAACTGGTCCGATCGGAGCGCCTGGCGAGCGTCGGCTTCCTGGCCGCGGGCGTTGCGCACGAGATCAACAACCCGCTGGGGATCATTTCCGGCTATGCCGAGCTGTCGAGCAAGTGGCTCGAGGGCGATCCCGAACCACCGAAGGTCGCGGATGCGCGGCAGGCGCTCGAGACCATTCGCGAAGAGGCGTTCCGCTGCAAGCAGATCACGCGGCAACTGCTGTCGATGTCCCGCATGGACGATGGAAGCCGTGCGACGATGTCGCTCGCCAAGGCGGCGGCGGCGGTGGTGGACATGGTCGGGGTGCTGCCGCGGCACTCCGAGCACAAGGTCGTCTTCGCCGCCGATCCCGAGCCGCGCACCCTCGTCGTAGCCAACGAGTCCGAGATCAAGCAGGTCCTGCTCAACCTGATCGTCAACGCCATCGAGGCGGTCGAGCCCCGCTCCGGGCGCGTCGAGGTCTCGGTCCGCCGCCTTGGCGCCCAGGTCGAGGCGATCGTGACGGACAACGGGATGGGCATGTCGCCCGAGGTGCTGGAACACGTGTTCGAGCCCTTCTACTCTGGTCGCGGTCGGGACGGACGGCGGGGAACCGGCCTGGGCCTGTCCGTCAGCTTCGCGATCGTCGAGAGCCACAACGGCCGCCTGGAGGCCGCATCGGAGGGACCGGGACAGGGAAGCACCTTCCGCCTGATCCTGCCCGCCGTTCAACCCGAGGAGTCCAATGAGTGAGTCGATCGCCCGCGAACAGGTGGACCGCCGCGTGCTGCTGGTCGAAGACGAGCCGCGCATGCGCGACATGCTCACGCGGGCGACCCGCGACATGGAATTCGAGCCGACCGCGGTAGGAACGGCAGAGGCCGGGCTGGCCGCGCTGGAGCACGATCCGTTCGGGATCGTGGTCGCCGACCTCAATCTGCCCGGCATGCAGGGGATGGAGATGTGCGGGCACATCCGGCGGCGGTGGCCCCAGACGCAACTCATCATCCTGACCGGGTTCGGCGATCTCGACGCGGCCCGGAACGCGATCCGACTCGATGTCGCCGACTTCCTCACCAAGCCCTGCGGCCTGGACGAGCTCGAGGGGGCGCTCGACCGGGCCCTCCGACGGCGTCGGGCCGGGATCGTCACGCTCAGCCCGGCGGCGATGCCCGACATCGAGCCGACCGAGCCGCTCGATCCGGCCGAGGCGGACCAGCACGGCACGCTGCGCGACGTCGAGCGCCGGTGCATTCTCGAGGCCCTGCTGCGGCACAACGGGAACCGCGAGTCCACGGCCGAGGAGCTCGGCATCAGCGTCCGCACCCTCTACTACCGCCTGCGGACGTACCAGGACGAAGGCTTCGACGTGCCCTGACCGCGCCGACGCGCGGGGCCGTCGCCAAGATCGCGGCAGGCTATCCTGATCGGCGATCCGGTCGGTGGCCCCACGCCGCGCGGGGCGCCGAAGCGCGGCACGCCTCCCATGCCCGACCAATCCCATTCCCACGACCGGCGGATCGCCGGCGCCACACACCACGACCCCGAGGCGATCCGCCTCGCGGCCGACGTTCGGCGCGAACAGAACTGGAAGCGCTGGGGCCCCTACCTGGCCGAGCGGCAGTGGGGAACGGTGCGCGAGGACTATTCCGCCGACGGCGACTGCTGGAACGCGCTTCCGCACGACCACGCACGGAGTCGCGCGTACCGCTGGGGAGAGGACGGGCTCCTGGGGATCTGCGATCGCCAATGCCGCCTCTGCCTGGCGCTCGCCCTCTGGAACGAACGCGATCCGATCCTCAAGGAGCGCCTCTTCGGACTCACCAATCCCGAGGGGAACCACGGCGAGGACGTGAAGGAGTGCTACTACTACCTCGACTCGACGCCCACGCACTCGTGGATGCGGGCGCTCTACAAGTATCCGCAGGCGGCCTTCCCCTACGAGCGACTGCTGGACGAGAACCGACGGCGCACCGCGAAGGACCGCGAGTTCGAGCTCGAGGACACGGGCGTGTTCGACGACGACCGCTACTTCGACGTCGAGGTGCGCTACGCCAAGGGCGCGCCGGACGATCTGCTCATGGTGGTCGCGATCTCGAACCGGGGACCCGATCCGGCCCCCATCCACGTGCTGCCCACGCTCTGGTTCCGCAACACCTGGTCGTGGGGCCGGACCACGGAGGACTACAACCGCCGGCCGACGATCGTGCGCCACGACGAGCGCACGCTGCGCGCGGAGCACGCCACCTTGGGACAGTACGCCCTGATCGCCGGCGACGGACCGAACGGTCGGCCGCCGACGTTCCTCTTCACCGAGAACGACACGGACAACGAACGGATCTTCGGATCGCCCAACGGCACGCCGTTCGTCAAGGACGCGTTCCACGAGGCGATCGTGCACGGTCGGAGCGGCGCGACGAATCCGGCCGGCACGGGAACCAAGGCCGCGGCGCACTACCGGCTCGAGATCGCGCCGGGCGAGAGCGTCCAGCTCTGTCTGCGCCTTGGGCGCACCGATGAGCTCCCGATGCCGGCCCTGGGCGCCGAATTCGCCCGCACGCTGGCGGTGCGCGAGGAGGAGGCGAACGCCTTCTACGACGCCCGGCTCGGGAAGGGGCTCGACGACGAGCAGCGCCGGGTGGCCCGCCAGGCGTACGCCGGTCTCCTCTGGAGCAAGCAGTTCTACCACTACTCGGTGAGCGAGTGGCTCGACGGCGATCCCGCGCAGCCGAAGCCGCCCGCGGAGCGGCTTTCGGGCCGGAACGCCGACTGGCGTCATCTCTACAACCGCGACGTGATCTCGATGCCCGACAAGTGGGAGTACCCGTGGTACGCGGCCTGGGACCTCGCGTTCCACATGATCCCGTTCGCGCAGATCGATCCCGAGTTCGCCAAGGACCAGCTCCTGCTGCTCATGCGCGAGTGGTACATGCACGCCAACGGCCAGCTTCCGGCCTACGAGTTCGCCTTCGGCGACGTGAATCCGCCGGTGCACGCCTGGGCGTGCTGGCGGGTGTACAAGATGACCGGCCCCCGCGGGGCCCGCGACCGGGCGTTCCTTCAACGGGCGTTCCACAAGCTGCTCATCAACTTCACCTGGTGGGTGAACCGGAAGGACGTGGCCGGGAAGCACGTGTTCTCCGGCGGCTTCCTCGGCCTGGACAACATCGGCGTGTTCGACCGTTCGCGACCGCTGCCGACCGGCGGACACCTGGAGCAGGCCGACGGCACCGCGTGGATGGCGTTCTTCTGCCTGATCATGCTGGCCATCGCCCTCGAGCTGGCGGTGGAGGATCCCGCCTACGAGGACGTGGCCTCGAAGTTCTTCGAGCACTTCGTGGCCATCGTCGATGCCATGAACGCCCTCGGCGGAACCGGTCTCTGGGACGAGCAGGACGGCTTCTACTACGACAAGCTGAACGTGGACGGGCAGGCGGTGCCGCTTCGCGTGCGGTCGATCGTGGGTCTCATTCCGCTCTTCGCGGCCGCCGTGCTCGAGGACGAGATGCTCGAGCGCCTTCCCGGCTTCGCCAAGCGCACCCGCTGGTTCCTCGAGCACCGGACCGACCTCGCGCGGCACATCGCCTACATGGACGTGATCGCCAACGGCCGCGAGCGCGCCGATCACCTGCTGGCCATTCCGTCCCGCGAAAGGCTCGAGCGCGTCCTGGAGTACCTGCTCGACGAGTCGGAGTTCCTGTCGCCGTGCGGCATCCGATCCGTCTCGCGCCACCACCTGGCGCAGCCCTACGTGTTCAGCGCCGAGGGCGAGGACTTCACCGTGGCCTACGAGCCGGGGGAGTCCACCACCGGGATGTTCGGGGGCAACTCGAACTGGCGCGGTCCGATCTGGATGCCGATCAACTACCTCCTCATCGAGGCGCTGGAGCGCTACCACTACTTCTACGGCGACACGCTGAAGGTCGAGTGCCCGATCGGCTCGGGCCGGATGATGAATCTCGAGGAGGTCGCCGGCGAACTTCGTCGCCGGCTGGCGTCGATCTTCCTGCGGGGCGAGGATGGTCGGCGCCCCTGCCACGGCGACGCGCACCGCTACGCGAACGATCCGCACTGGCGCGACCTCGTGCTGTTCCACGAGCACTTCGACGGCGACACGGGCCGCGGACTGGGGGCGTCCCACCAGACGGGCTGGACGGCCCTGATCGCGCCGTGCATGGAGGACATCGGTCGCACGCAGGCGGCGCTCGTCGAGGACGGCGGCCAGGCCAAGCCGGTGCCGCCGGGCGGAAGACGAGGGCCGGTCCGCGCTCGCGTCGACCGGTGACCGTTCGTGCGATTGGGGTGGTCGCGAGCGCGTGGCGCACTGGATGCCCGCACATCCGGGCAGCCAGTGGCACCTGTCCTAGCCGCGACACCAGGCGCGCCAGAGGCCGCGCACGGCCTTCTCGAAGCGGCCGGCGAATCCCTTCTCGTCGCGGAGCGGCGACGACTCCACCGCCGCCCGGAGCGTGGCGTGATCGCGCTCGAGCGCCGCCCCGTCCGATGCCACGGCGACGGCACGCTCCACGTAGCCGTCGAGGTCCGGCGCCACGAGATCGCGGCGCCCGATCGCATCGAGGAGCGTCAGCCCCACCCGCGCATGGTGTCCGACGCCTTCCAGACCGATGACCGGCGTTCCCATCCACAGGGCCTCGAGCGTCGTGGTCGTGCCGTTGTAGGGGAAGGTGTCGAGGGCGAGGTCCACGCGTCCGTAGAGCGCGAGATGCTCTTCCTGCGTGGCGGTGAACGCCATCATCTCGACCCGGGACGCATCCACACCGCGCTCCTCGAATGCCGACGCCAGCCAGTTCCGCGCCGTCTCCCATCGCAGCCCGTACGCCTTCAGGAGGAGCCTGGCCTCGGGCAGCCGGACGAGGATCCGCGCCCAGGCGTCCAGCGTCGACTGGCTCACCTTGGCGAGGTCGTTGAAGCTCGCGAAGACCGGACCACGCCCGTCGGTCGGCGTGCGCGGTGGCGGCGGCGCCTCCACCCGGCTCCGCCAGCACAGGAAAACGGGATCGAGGCGCACCAGCCGCTCGGTGCAAAGCGGCTCGCTTCCCTCGGGATCGGTCAGCGAATCGACGAAGCGGGCATCCATCGCCGGCACGCCGGTCGTCGCCGGATAACCCAGCCACGTGACCTGAACGGGCGCCAGCCGCGCGGCGAACGCCGGCAGGCGGCCTCCTTGGGTGAGACCCGCGACGTCGATCGCCACATCGATGCGATCGCCGCGGATCTTCCGCACGAGTTCGCGGTCGGAGAGCCGAGCCACGTCGTGAAAGATGGACGCGGCGCGGAAGCGGCCGGTCATCTCGTCGCTCAGCGGCGAAACGTGGTAGCACACGGGCTGCACCCGGCTGCGGTCGAGCGATTCGATGAGCGGCAGCAGGAACGACGCGACCGAGTGATGCTTGAGATCGGGCGACACGAACGCCACCCGCAGGCAGCGGTCGGGCGAGCGCGGCAGCATGAAGCGGGCGGGCTCGTCCACGATCATGGCGTGGGCCACGGCGCCGGCGCCGCGATGGGCCGCGGCGGCCTGTTCGGGCGTGAACGAGGCGGAGTAGAGGTGGAGCATCGCCTCGAGCCGGGCGGCGTCGAGATGCCCAGGCTGGCGGGATCGCAACGGCCGGAGCATCTCGATCGCCCGGTCCGGACGGCCCTGGTCGAGTTCGATTCCGGCCAGGTTCAGGTACGGAGCCGGCCGCTCGGGCGCGACCTCCATGGCCCGCTGGTGGCTCTCGATCGCGCCGGCGACGTCGCCCAGCTCCTTGCGGGCGAGTCCGAGGTTCGTCCACGCGGTGGCGTTTTCGGGCTGGCGCGCGGTGGCCCGCTCGAGCCGGACCTTCGCTTCGGCAGCACGCTCGAGTTGGAGGAGCGCCCATCCGCACATCGTGTCGGGCGGCTCGCGTTCGGGCGCCAGCTCCTCGAAGCGCTCCACGTGGCGCACCACCGTGTCGTGGTCTCCCAGGCGCTCCGCGACCGCGGCCCGCAACAGATGCAGCTCCGCGTCGTCCGGCCAACGCGCGAGGGCCTGGTCGGTGGACTTCGCCGCGGCGGCGAAGTCGCCCTTGGCTCCGAGCCGCCGCCCCTCTCGGACCGCCTCTGCTGCCGTCTTCATGGCGCCACTCTACTGCGGTTCCCCGCCGGCGCCACCGCGGGCGGCGCCTCCCCGAAATGGAGCCTCGTGCCCAGCCGGTAGAGCACGGCGAAGACGACGTTCAGCCCGACCACGGCCACCAGCGCTGCCGCCAGGCGCCAGTCGCCCACCCCCTTGCTGACGCACATGGCGACGAACTGTCCGACGCAGAGCAGGGACACGAAGATCAAGGTGACCGTGCGGGGAACGACCATCATCATGAGGGCGCCGAGGGGCGCGCCCAGGAGCACGATCGGCGCCGCGGCAAGCCAGTGGTGGAAGACGTCCGGTCCCAGTCGCCCGAGCGCCGCACTGGCGACGGCGCCGACCAGCGAGTTGGCGGCCATCACGACGACGCTGGTGGCGATCGCCCGCCGCAGGTCGCAGCGGTGCACCAGGACGAGCACGCAGTAGAGGAGCATGTCGATGCCGACGCCGGTCACCGCCGTGGCGATGCCGCCGGCGACGCCCACGCCGAGTCCGAGCCACATGTCGGAACGACCGGCGAGCCGACCCGATCCGTGCGCGGCGACGATCGGACGCAGCCGATGTAGCGTCATGAACCCGAACGCCGCCCAGATGCAGGCGAAGGTGAGCGCGACCGCGAGCTCGGGCACCACCGGCGCCACCAACACCAGTCCGAGCGGCGTCACCACGACCGACGACATCAAGGACCAGCGGAGGATCGGCCACGCGATCGGTGCCCGGCTGACGAGCAGGAACATCGTCGCCGACGACATGCCGACCGACTGCACGCACAGGCTGAAGTCGCGACCAAGGGTGGGGGCCTCGCCGAGGAGCAGCACCAGCACCGGAAAGCCGACGGTGCCTCCGCCCATGGGCGTGCTGCCCGCGACGTAGCTGCCCGCCGCCATGGCCACGGCGATCGGCCAATGTCCGATTACCACGCTCGCGCGTCCGCCGGCGATCACCACCACCGTCCATGCACAGAGGAACCATGCGACCCAGCACCAGAACGGCAGGAGACGCGCGAGCCAGACGACCGATCCGGTGCCGGATTCGCTGCCCGCGCCGCTCATCCCGGGGCCTCCTCTTGTCGAATGACGATCGGGGACGGTGCCGGCGAACCGGCATCGGACTTCTCCCATCGGCCGGATGAAACCCATGGATCACCCCCGCCTCGACGCGCAGGAGTGGGACATCGTCATCGTGGGCGGCGGACCGGGCGGTTCGACCACGGGTTCGATGCTGCGCCTCTACGACCCGACGCTGAAGATCCTGATCCTGGAACGGGAACGATTCCCGCGCGACCACATCGGGGAGAGCCAGCTTCCACCCATCAGCTTCGTCCTGCACGAGATCGGCGCGTGGGACAAGATCGAGGCGGCGGGATTCCCGGTGAAGATCGGTGCCACCTACACCTGGGGCCGGACGACCGATCCGTGGATCTTCGGCTTCGTGCCCGAGGCGGAGGTACCCAAGGCGATCGAGCGGCCCGGGAAGTTCGAGGGTTGGCGTCAACGGGTCGCCTTCCAGGTCGACCGGGCCATCTACGACGACATTCTTCTCCGCCATGCGGCGGAGTTGGGCTGCGTGGTCGCACAGGAGCGGGCGGTTCGACAGGTGTTGCGCACCGGCGATCGCATCGACGGGCTGGAGCTGGCCGATGGCGCCGTCGTCCGGGCGCGCCGGTACATCGACGCCAGCGGTGCCGCGGCGGTCATTCGCCGCGCGATGGACGTCAACGTCGAGGTTCCCACGCTGCTCAAGAACGTCGCGTTCTGGGACTACTGGACCAACCCCGACTGGATCGGCGTGATGGACAACAAGGCCAGACAGGTCCATATCCGCAGCCTGCCCTTCGGGTGGACCTGGAACATCCGGCTCGGTCCCGACCGCGTCAGCATCGGCCTGGTGTGCAACGCCGAGTACTACCGCGCCAGCGGGAAGAAGCCGGCGGAACTCTACGAGGAGGCGCTCGACGCCCAGCCCGAGCTCCGCGCTTTCCTCGCGGGCGCAGCGCCGCGGGGCGAGGTCGAAGCAACGACCGACTGGTCGTTCGTTGTCGATCGCACCTACGGCGAGAACTGGTTCCTGGTCGGCGAGTGCTCGGGCTTCGCGGATCCGATTCTGGCCGCGGGACTGACCCTCACCCAGACGGGCGCCCGCGAGCTGGCGTACACGATTCTCGAGCTCGAACGGGGCGAACTGGATCGCGACTGGCTGGTCACCCGCTACGACGAGCTCCAGCGGCGCCGGGTGCGCCAGCACATGCGCTTCGCGGAATTCTGGTATTCCGCCAACGGCATCTTCGACGACATCCGGGAGAACTGTGCCCGCATCGCGTCCGACGCCGGGCTTCGACTGACTCCCGAAGAGGCGTTTCGTTGGCTCAGCCAGGGTGGACTGGCCGACGACATCCCGGGGCAGGCAGGCATCGGCGGGCTCGACGTCGCGGGCGTCAAGCAGATCATGTCGCGGTTCACGGGCCGCAGCGCCAAGTGGACGATCGACGGCAAGAACGTCTTCCGCCTCAATCTCGCCGGTGCCGAGAAGAGCACCGTGGGACTCCTGCACAAGGGTCGCATCGTGCCGGTGGACTGCTGGAAGCGCGGCGGGCGAACCCTCGCCAAGGTCGGCATCCAGGCGCACCTCATCGAGGCGATGCTGCACGCCAGCGACATCAGCGAGATCGTCGCCCGGGTGAACGCCACCGTGGCCGCCAGCCCCAATCCCCAGCCGAGCCACCTGATCTTCAGCCACATCACGCAACTGCTCGAGGTGATGGCGAACGACCATTGGGTGACCTGCGACGTCAAGCGCAAGCGTGCGGTCCTGAACGTGAGCACACCCGAGGAGGGGCAGATCATCTACACGGCACCGGATCGCGAGGCGGGTTGACGAGCGCCGCGCACGCGGGATGTCACGTCCGAGGGTGCCACGGCCGAGGGTGCCACGGCCTTCTAGGCCGTGCGACGAGTTGTGGAACGTCCGTCACGGCCAAGATGGCCGTGGCACCCAACTCACGGAACGTTCGTCACGGCCAAGATGGCCGTGGCACCCAACTCACGG
>JAGQOG010000341.1 GCA_020427695.1 Phycisphaerales bacterium | reverse complement strand
GTGCGCGATCCGGCTCTCCTCGAGTACGCCGGATGGAACCTGCTGCGGTCAAGCGTCTTTCCCGTCGAGCCGCACGGGTCGCAGCACATCCACATCGCGCTTGATCACCTGCTGGAGGTGGATGGCGAAAGGCTCGACCTCATGCTGCCGCGCAGCGAGTCGCAAGGCCGTCGCGCACCATGGTCCGTGCAGGTCGACGTGTCCCAGACCGACGGCGTGGCGGACGCGTGGTCGCCCACCCATCCCATCGCGGTTCAGCGTCTCTCGCGCGAGCGCGTGGTGGTCTCCATGCAAGAGAAGGCGGAAACAATCCCCGGGCCCTTCCGCTTGAGCATTCTCCGCGCCGAGCGCGAACCCGGCCCGGGAGTCGTCGCGACGGTCCTGGCGTCGCCCGATCCTGCGGTCGGCGGCGGTCAGTTTCTCGTGCTGGCGTCGCTCGATCCGGCGTGGGCCGGAAGCGGCGGACCCGAACGGGACGGCTCTGACCGGAATGGCGCCGAGCGACGCGAGGTCACCCTGGTCGTCGACTGCTCCGGCAGCATGGCGGGGGCCAAGTTCGACCAGGCCCGCGACGCCGCGCGCCGGATCGTCGCGAGCCTCGATGCGAACGATCGCTTCAACCTCCTGGCCTACGCCAACGGCGTGCAGAAGCTCTTCGAGATGCCCGCGGCCACCACGCCGGAGCATCGCGAGGCCGCCCGTCGGTTCATCGAGGGATTGCGCCCCGTGGGCGGCACCAATCTTCACGACGCCGTGGTCGAGGCGCTGCGCCAGCCGGGCCCCGATGCCGATCGCCGCGATGTTCTCCTTCTCACCGATGGACTTCCCACCGTCGGGCGCACCAGCGAGCGCACCATCCGTGCCGCCGCTGAGCACGGCAACGCCTTCGGACGGCGCATCCACTCGATCGGCGTCGGGAGCGACGTGAACGTGCCCCTGCTCGACCGCGTCGCCGACGGATCGCGCGGCAGCGCGACCTACCTGCCGGCGACGGGTGCCATCGCCGACACGCTCGATCGCCTCGCCGACCGCCTGGCCCGTCCCGCCCTGGCCGAGGTCGTGTTCGAGCCCGCTGGCGCCGATGCCAGCGCCTTCGCCGAATGGCTGCCGGCCCTGATCCCCGATCTTCGCGCCGGCGAGGAGCTCGTGCTGGTTGGCCGCTACCTCGACGTGAAGCACCCGTTGAAGGCAACGCTCAAGGGCACGCTTCAGGGTCGACCGGTGTCGATCCCGGTCGTCGTCGATCCCGCCGCGGCGAGCGTCCAACATGCGTTCGTCACCCGCCTGTGGGCCAGTCGCCGGGTGGCCGAGCTCATCGACCAGATCCGGCAGGCGGTGCCCGACGGTCGCATCGAGGGCGCGCTTCACGACGATCCGCGCTTCACGGGCCTCATCGACCAGATCGTGGGCATCTCGACGCAGTACGGCATCCTGACCGAATACACGGCGTTTCTCGCCACCGAGGGCACGCGCTTGGATCGCCCCCGCGACATCGCCGCCCAGTGCGGCGAGCAGCTCAAGGGTCTCGCGGTCGAGCAGCGGTGGGGGAACGCGGCCGTCGCCCAAGGCATCAACTACAACGACCGGAAGGTGCAGCAGACCCTCAACCTCGACAACCGATTCGTGGACCAGGACCTCAACGAGGCGGCGATTGCGGGCGTGTGCCAGGTCGCCGACCGCGGTCTCTTCAAGCGCGGCGACACGTGGATCGACGGCCGGCTGGTGAGCGACTACGGCACCCTCGTCCCGGCTCGCACGATCGACTTCGGTTCCGACGCCCACCGCGCCCTGCTCGAGCGGCTCTGCCGCGAGAACCGCCAGGTCCTCCTGAGCCTCGAGGGGAACGTGCTTCTCGAGATCGACGGCGAAGCCGTCCTCGTTCGAAACGACTGCTGACCTCCGTGCCCGCCCAAGGCCCGCCCAAAGCGGCCATCACCCCAACTGACACTCGTTCACGCTCCCAGGAGATCCATCATGCGCTCGATCGCTTCGACTCTGACGCTCGCTTCCACGCTTGTCCTCGGCGCGCTCACGCTTGCCTGTCCACCGACTGATTGCGCCGACAACTCGGCGCCGATTGCGATGGGCGCCGTCGCCGATGTTCCGGCCAGTCCGGCGGCCGCGGCCGTGATCGAACTCGCCATCTGCCTCGACACGTCGGGCAGCATGCAGGGTCTCCTCGATGCCGCCCGGGCCCGGATCTGGGACATCGTGAACGACCTCGCCACCGCCAAGCCAACCCCGACGCTTCGCGTGGCCCTCCTCACGTTCGGCAACAACGGGAACGCCGAGGAGGACGGCTGGGTGAAGGTCGAGACGGGATTCACCGAGGATCTCGACCTCGTGTCGGAGCGCCTCTTCGCCCTCTCGACCAACGGCGGCGAGGAATACGTGGGCCGCGTGCTTGACGCGGCCGCCCGCCGCCTCGAATGGACGGGAGGCGATGCCGCCATGAAGCTCGTCGTGGTGGCGGGCAACGAGTCCGCCGACCAGGATCCGACCGTGCCCTTCCGCGACGCCTCGCGCAAGTTGATCGGCAGCGGCGTCATGGTCAACAGCATCTACTGCGGCCCGCCGGCGGACCAGCTCGCGCCGGCCTGGCGCGAGGTGTCCACACTCGCCGACGGCCACTTCGCCGCGATCGACCAGGCCCAGGGCGCCATCGCGATCGAGACGCCGTACGACGACGAGCTCGTGAACCTGAGCGCCTTGATCAACACCACGTACCTGCCCTTCGGCGCCACCGGCGCGTGGGCGGCGGAGAACCAGGCGGCGCAGGACAGCAACGCCCAGTCGCTCAACAACGCGACCGCAGCCCAGCGGTGCGTCACCAAGAGCGGCGCCCTCTACTGCAACGACCGCTGGGACCTGGTGGACGCCTCCGCCAAGGAGGGGTTCAAGCTTGAGGACGTCAAGGTCGAGGAACTTCCCGAGGCCATGCGCGGCATGACCCCGGAGGAGCGGAAGGCCCACATCGCCGCCATGGCCAAGAAGCGGGCGGAGCTCCAGCAG
>JAGQOG010000025.1 GCA_020427695.1 Phycisphaerales bacterium | reverse complement strand
GTGAACGCCCACATCCGCGCCAGCCGCGGCCGCTCCGATCCCGCCGCCTTCGGGCAGTTGAAGCGTGTAGAACGCGAGAGCGGCCGGACATCAAAGGAACAAGGCATCAAGGCACCAAGGGTTCGGCGATCGGGCGCACGGGTTGGTCACCGCGCCTCTGTCGCTCGATGCCTCGATGCCTTGATGCCTTGATGCCTTGTTGCCTCTTCTCTACCCTTCAACCGCCTCCCGCAGCTCCTCCACCGACATTCCGCGCAGGCGGTTCCGTTCCGCCTGGTCGCTCAACCGGCCGAGCACCTCGAGCCAGTGCCGAGGCGACTCGGCGACGCCCGCGGCCGCTCGTTCGACCAGTCCGACGACGTACTCGCGCACCTCGCGCTCCCGACGCGAGCCGCGCCAGCGAAGCGGCACCAAGCCGCCCACCATGGCCACGACCCGGGCCGGCCAGTCGCTCGAGCGGAACTCGAGCCGCACCCGGCGCCCGAATCCGGAGAGCTCCACGCGGTTGAGGTAGCGGCGTTCCATCGTGTCGCCCCGCGCGACACGCACGCCGAGTCGCCGGCGTGTCCGTCGCTTCTGTTCGATGCTCGTGGCCATGGTGGCGATGTACACGAGGTCGCGAGGAAGCATGGCGTCCGCGAGGGGAAGCACGACGAGCTGCGCGACGTCGTTCTGCACCGCTTCGGGGGCGGCCTCATAGAGCACCCGCAGCGCTCGGGCGTAGCGCTGCGCGTAGGCGAGACCGCCCCACGACAGGCATCGGCGCAGCGCGAGGACGAGATCGAGTTGGGTGCGCAAACCCGCCTCGCTCCGCTCCAGACCGCTCAGTGCGCCCACCGTGTCCCGCAGAAGCGGCGTGAACTCCGCCGCCGCCCGACGATCGCGCCATCCGCCCCGCGCCACCTCCAGCGCCGTCCGTCGCACCGCTTGCGCTGCGGTCTCGCGCCGATCCTCGCTTCGGCGCACCGGAAGGCGCGGCTCGACGGCCAAACGCCGGCCGAACTGGAACGCGTCCAGACTGCGGCCGAGCCCCGAACCCTCGAGCCGACGCACCGCCGATTCGATCGCCTCCACGGTCATCGGCACCAGCCCGCGCTGGAACGCCGTGCCCAGCAGCACCAGGTCCAGCAGGCGATCGGTGAGGAAGAACACGCGGCAAGCGGCGGCGAAGTTGTCGGCGAACACGCTCTCCGGCAGACATGCCCGCGCCAACGTCCCCGCCAGGTCGCGTGTCGCATCGGGCAACCCGGCCTCGGCCTGGTCGTCGAGGGCTCCCGTGTTGGCCACCACGGAGGTCCGATCGACGGCGGCGACCCGCAGGTCGGGGTCGGGACCAAGTGCTCGAAGCGCCTCCACGGCATCGACGCCGAGGAGCAGGTCGGCCTCGCCGTAAGGCACCTGCGTCGTGAGGGGGGGATGCGACTCTCCCTCGCGCGGTCGCGTGAACAGCACCTGGGCCCACGCACGCCGCGCGGGTCCGACCGGCTGCGCACTGAACAGGGAACTCACCTGGTAGCCCATGGCCCATCCGGCATCGGACAGAACGCTGGCCACCACGCCCGGTGCCCGCCCCCGCCAGCCGGCGATGTGCACCCGCCACTGCCCGCGCCCGCCGTGCGCTGGACGCGGCGGGGCCATTCGCGCGGCGAGCTCGAATCGGCCGAGGGGGGCCGGCGGCCGCGTGCGGACGACCTCGATCTGCTCGAGCACCGGGCGCATGCGGATCCGGAACCGGACGTTGGACTTCGGGGAGAGGCGATCGATGCGCACGTGCTGATCGATGGCGATGGTCTGCGGTCCACCCGCGTCGGCGGGCGCATGCGGGAGGTTCGGTCGCAGGTCGCACGCCAGTTCCGCCGACCACACGATGCGCTGCGTGGGCTGGAACCCCAGGCGGTCGGTCTCCTCCACCGCGCGCTCCGCCTCGACCGGATCGCGTGGCGACGATCGCGGTTCGCGCACGACCAGCACCACCACTCCGCTGCGCAATCCGATCTCCCGCAACTGGTCGCGGAAGGCGATCCGGTCGGCCAGGCTGCCCACCAGGATCGCGACCTTCTCCGTCGCTCCCGCCGGCACCGACGCCCGGGCGAGCCGCTCGGGATCCGGCGCATCGTCGTCGCCGACGTCGCAGACGATCAGGAGACGTGGTCGCCCCAGCCGCGCGGCCTGCCGAACGGCTGAAAGTCCTTCACCGGCGAATCGTCGCCGGCTGAAGACCTCGACGGGCAGCAGCGGCCGCGGCGACTCCGGGCGCTCGACGCCGTCGATGGCCAGACCGCGGGGATGGGTCGACTCGGCATCGGGCTCGTCGCGCACGCGCAGCCACCGATCGAGATCGGACAGATGCTCGCGCACCGCGGACTCGGTGGTGGCGCCGCTCGCGAGCGGCGCCCGGGGCGGCAGGGAAGCCGCCGCGAGAGCGGGATCGGTCGGCGCGAGGCGGGACGCCGCTCGAAGCCCGGGCCGCACCGAGTGCAACAGGTGAATCGCCTTGCGGGCCAGCGCGGACGGCCGCGTCGCCTCGTCGGGCTCCAGCCGCTGCTCCGTGCCGTCGGCGTCGGGAGGGAAGCCGCTCAGCCAGAGCAATCCGGGCCGCGCCCCGTGCGATCGCATCTGCTCGGCCACGGCCGCCACCGCCGGACCGATCTCGCCCGGCCGCGGCTCGAGCAGGATGGCATGCTCGCAGCGGTCGAGGAATCGCATGAGCACGGCATCGTCGAGCGGATTCACGACGCCCAGGTGCAGGACCGGCACTCGACCCGTGAGTCGGAACTCGGCCAAGAGGTGTTGCAGCGCCAGCCGCGCCGGGCCCGCCGCGATGAAGCCGAAGGCGGCCCGCTCGCCGGGGCTGGGAAGTCCCTCGAAGCGGTTCAGCTCGAGTCGCCGCAGCATGCGCATGAGGTCCTTCGACTCGCCCGGGCGCGGACCGCGACGCCGCCGCATCGCCGCCACCGCGTCCAACGTGGTGACCACGCGGTTGGGGCGAGCCTCGATCGAGTCGGTGCTGCGGAGCAGGCTCGCGTGCAGGATCACGCAGACGGGACACTCGCCGGCCCTTGAGAGCCGGAATCCCTGCTCGATGCCGTCCCGCACGCCGGTGAGATCGGCCGGCGCCAGGCACGGGAGTCCCAGGCGCTCGGCGATCGAGAGGGCGCCGAAGCCGTTGCCGACGACGGGGTCCTCCTCGAGCAGCACGCAGAGGCTCCCGCCGTGATCGAGCTGGCGCGGCAACGCATTGAGCGCGGGCATGGCCGCATCGACATCTTCGTCGGGCACGAGCGCCATCGCCCCATGTCCGGAGCATGCCACTTGCGTCGCCACCGAAACGGCCCGCGCACCGTCGGGGGCGGCCATCACCGTGCAACCGTGTGCCGAGAGCAGCCGCTCGGCCGCCTCGGAGGCCACGCCTTCGACGATCCCCGCGAACGACGCGCACCGGGGCGCCAGGATCGCATTGACCGCAATCTCCGACTCCAAAGCGCCCTTGAGAATCGCCTCCGCCGCCGTGAACAACTGCCGCCCCTCGGCGCACGCGAGCACGAACGGCCGATTGGACGGCTGGGGCATGGCGGGGATTGTAAGGAGGCCGCTGGGAGGACGATCTTGGGGCCGGAGCGCACAGCGATCGAATCTCGGTCGGTTCGGTGCCGCTGCGACGCCTCGGGCCAACCTGGAGCGAGGCTCGCGCACTCGGTATCCTGCCTCTGGGTTCTCTCGGAGGCGCCCGGATGCCGACGCTGGTCGTGGTGCTCGACGAGGATGTCCTTGCATCCACCTCTGCCGCGATCCGCATCGCATCCGCGATCGGTCCCGGCGTGGCGCTTCTCTGCACGCGGCGGGACGATGCGCCGGGGCTGGAACTCGTCGCGCCGAATTCGACGGACCGTTCCGGACTCGTGCAAGCGACGGTCGCCCAGCTCGAATCGGTTGGTTCCGCCGTCCCACCCGTCTACGACTGCCGGGGGCCAAAGGTGGACCGGGCGGTGCTGAGTGCGCTCTCCGAGCTGGAGGCACATCGAATCGTCGTGCCAGCCAATCTGGGCGACCGATCGACGTCACAGGCGCTGGTACGTCGGCTGATTCGGGTCGCTCCCGTGGACGTCGTGCTGCTGGACAGCGGTTCGTCGCCGGATCCACCGCGCCGAGTGCTCGTGCCGCAGCTCGAGGGCGGCGGCGCGCACGCCCTTCGCTTGGCGTCCAGGTTCGTCGGCTCGACCGACGCCACCATCGAGGCGATGGCCGATCCCACTGCCGTCGGCCGCTCCCGGCGCGTGTTCGGCGGCGTCCGGGATCGACTCCCCGGCGATCGCCAGCAGCAGTTCACCCAGTCCGAGCCGGCGGGGCCGTTCGACGCTGCGCTCGCGAACGCCGTCGCGAACGGCGATCTCGTGCTGGTCGATGCCGACGACCTCAGGCACGTCCCGCGTGTGCTCGCGGTGCTCGGCGAGCTTCGCAGGTCGAAGCCCGACACCGCCTTCGCCGTCGGCTTGACGCGGGCCGAGGATGCGGTGGGGCCCGGCCGGATCCAACGGGCCATCGAGCGGCTTCGACTGCATGCGCCAACCCTCACGCGCGAGGAGCGTCGCGAGGTGCACCAGCTCCTCGAGCGGGGCGGGAGCCTGTCCGCGAACTTCATGGTCATGCTGGTGCTCAGCGCGTCGATCGCGGCCCTGGGCCTCATCCAGTCCTCGACGGCGGTGGTCATCGGAGCAATGCTGGTCGCGCCGCTGATGACGCCGCTCCTGGCGATCGGGATGTCGCTGGTGCAGGGCAATGTCCAGTTGTTCCGCAAGGCCACCCGTGCCGTGGCGCTGGGCGTGTGCGGCGCCTTGCTCGCATCGATGTTCATCGCCATGCTCAGTCCCTGGAGCGATCTCTCCGCCGAGGTCGTCGCCCGCGGCTCTCCGAATCCGTTCGACCTGTGCATCGCCCTGCTGTCCGGCATCGCGGCGGCGTACGCCCTGGCGCGGCCCGGCTTGGCCGGAACGCTCGTAGGCGTCGCCATCGCCGTCGCTCTCGTTCCGCCGTTGGCGGCAGTCGGCATCGCCACCGTCAAGCTGCACTTCGCCATCGCCTCGGGCGCGGCTGTGCTGTTCCTCACCAACCTCCTTGCCATCATCTTCGGCGCGGCAGTTGTCTTCCGTTTCTTTGGGCTCGACGCGTCGCTCCGCGGCCGCCGAACCCCCCGCTGGGTG
>JAGQOG010000340.1 GCA_020427695.1 Phycisphaerales bacterium | reverse complement strand
GCCGTGGCGGCCCCTTCGCTCGACTCTTCGCCGGCCGCGTTCGCGGCCTGGACCGGGTCCTCGCCCGAGGACTGTTGTTCGTCCTCCGACGCTTCGTTGGCGGACTTGTCCTCCCCGGCCGCCTCGCGAGCCCGGCTTGCCGGTGCGCCGCCCCGGGTGGGCGTGCGCGGCGATCCCGAGGGACGAATCATGCTTCGACCCGGATTCGCCGGCACCGACGCCGGTGCGGCGGCGGATCCCGTCGAACCGAAGAAGCCGATCGCCGCATCGCCGGTCGGCAGCGGGGTGGCGAACATGGCGCCGTCGCGCCGGAAGGTCAGATCGACGTCGTATTCGCCGCCCTTGTGCGCCAAGCGCACGTTCCACGGCGGGCTCACGCCCAGGACCTTCACGCCGCTGTCCTCCTCGCCGACCTTCAGGTGCTTGCCGTCAACGAAGAGCACGGTGTCGTTCATGATGCCGCACGGAACCTTCGGACCGGTGTAGCTCGCCGGCGGAGGCGGCGGCTTGGGCGGCTCGACGTCCTTGGGCGGTTCCGGGGGAGGCGGCGGAGGAAGAACCGGCTTCGGCGGAGTCGGCGGGCGCGGAGGCGGCGGCAGGAAGAAGGCGCTGCGGCCGTTGAAGCGTTTCAGCGCCAGCTCGGTCGCTTCCGCGTGCTTCTCGACCAGGGGATCGACGAGGCGTGGATCGGCCTCGTCGGCGCCACCGGAAATCACCGCACCCAGGAACGACCGCGAGCTGGCACCGAGGACCACGGCGCCGATCGCGATGGCCGCGAGGCTCGCACCAAGCGCGGTGGACCAGGACGCTCCTCGCAGGAGATTCTGCCACGCCGCCGGCAGTGAGGTCTGGCTCATGATCGCCCCCGTCCGCGCGCGTCCTTGCTCTTGATCACCCACGCCTCGACCGTCATCGTGACGCGGACGTTTGTCATGTCCTTCTGGTCCTTCTCGATCGTCAGGCGGCTGATCGACTCCACGTCCGGGCTCGACTCCAGCTCCGCCACGATGGCGGCGACGTCCTGGGGCTTCGCCTTGAACCGAACGTCGCCCGCCACGCGGGCCGGCTGCTGTCCGGGAGCGATCACGCCGCGAAGCGAGTCGCCGGGCATGTTGCTGCTGGCGCGACTGTCGTACACTGCGCCGAGCGCGTGATGGCGGGTCAGGGCCTCGTTCACCGCCTTGGCCAGCGCGGCGGCGCCATCAGCCTCCGGAAGGGGCATCCGCACCTGGCCGTGGGCGAGCACGGTGGCCTCGAGCTCGTGATTCAGCGAGGCCCGCTTCATCTGCGTGTCGTCGAGCACCGCCTGCATCTCGTCGGCCTGGTCGCCCCAGGATCGTCCGAGTCGCCACACGGTCGAATCGACGAGCATGAAGACCACGAGACCGACGATCGCCAACACGCCCCATTGCATGGCGCGGGGCATGGCACGGTAGCGATCGACGAGTTGTTGGGCGGCGGCACTCATGCGCCGTTCCTCGACTGTTCCATGAGGCGGTAGAACTCCTTGCGCAACCGGTCGGCGGTGGCCTCGTCGAGGCCGGGCTGGAGCCGGGCCTCGGCCCAACGGCTCATGGCGGACTCGGCCTCGGCCTTCGACATGGCGGCGATCTGCTCGTCGGTCAGGGGATCCGGGATGGCAACTGCGGCCGAGGCGCGCTCCTCGCGGGTCGCCGCGCCGGGCGCCGTGCCGCTCGAGCCGCGGCGCGACAGGCCCCGGGAGTCGCCCGATGCAACAGCGGCGTCGCCGCCAGGCGCAACCGGATTGATTTCGGCCGAATCGACTCCCTCCGGCACGGCGTCGTCGCCGCCCCGACGGGCCGATCCTCGACGCGGGCCGGCGCTCCCCGTGGCGGGCACGCGCGACGACCCGCGGGCCAAGGCGGATTCGGTCGGGGGCGTTGCGGTGGCGGCGCCGCGATCGGCGACCTCGGTCGTTCCCGAGGCGGGCAGCGCGCTCGCCGACGACTCGTCTTCGCCGCTCATGGTGGCCGACTTCCCGTAGCGGCGATCCGCCAAGGTGTTCACGGCGAAGTCCTCGTCGGGCGCGTACTTCACCTCGAGGTACGGTCGCTTCACCGTCGCAAGCACGGAGAATTCGCGCTTGTTGCCCTCGTCCTTCCCCAGGTTCTGCTGGGTGCATTGGAACACGCCCGACTTGTTCAGTTGGCGTGCCAGCGCATCGACGGCTTCCCACGACAGAACGCCGTCCTTCGGCTTCGCGTCGCCTTGGATCGTCAGGCCCTCGCCGAACGCGAGGCCGATCGAGTTCAGCTCGATGGCCTCCGGCGTGTTGTTGGCGATGTCGGCCAGAAGCTTGGTCATGGGCCAGGTCTTCTTCTGGAGCTCGCGGTACATCGCCAGCTGACGCTCGGTCTCCGCCATCTCGCGCTGGTACTCGCGCAGATCGGGCAGCTTGGCCTTGAGCACCGCCAAGCGCAGTCCCGCGAAGATCGGCGGCGCCGCGACGATCGCCACCAGCGCCGCGGCCACCGCAATCGTCGCGGCCTTGGGGGTCGAGAGCCGCTGGAGAACCTGCGCCACCGGACCGATCACCCGCTGCGGCGCCTTCGGCATCAAGCTGGCCAACGACACCAGCTCGCCCGACGCGGCGAGTGCGCTGCCAACGGCGATGCCGTGCGTGCGCCACCACGCCGGATCGGCCTTGCAGCCGGCGACGTTCGGGGCGATGGCGCCGACCAGCTCGGGTGGGAGCGACAGCCCCGCGCGACCCATGGAGGCGACGCGGGCGTCCACCTCGGGCATGAGCGCCGTGAGATACGCCTGCGAATGCCCGAGTGTGAAGGCGGTCTCTGCGACCGCCCGCGCGATGCCCTTTCGCCATTCCTCGGCGTCCGCCGACTCCTCACGGGTCGCGCGGTAGGCCACGCCGCCGTCGTGGGCCAGGGCGATCGCGACCGAACCGTCGTCGCGATTGGCCCAGATGATCGGTTCGGCCGGACGATGGGCACCCATCAGCGCCGCCAACGCGGCGATCTCGGGGACGCAGGTCAGGACGACGGGGGCATCGCCGATCGGCGGAAGCTCGACCCGCGCGTTCTCCGGCCACGCGAGAATCAGTCCGGAGCGACCGGTCTCGCCCTCGGCCGCGGGGAGGATGGCCAGCCCGATGCGGTGCGGCGGGACGCCGCCGAGAAGGTGGGCCTCCGCCTGGAGGCGCAGGGCCGGCAGCAGGCGCTCCTTCGAACCGGCGGGGAGCGGGTGGACGCGGCAGATCACCCGGCTGGCGGGCAGCACGGCCAACGCCTGGCTGGCCTTGGCGTCGAGAAGCCACTGCGACATGCCCGTACCGTCGGCGTCGAACGAGCGCGTGTCGAGGATGGCCACCCCGCTCCCGGCGCGGCGGAAGAGCATGCCGAGCCAGCCGTTCCGATCGCCGACGCGATGAAATACGGCCAGAACATCGACATCCACGGGGTGCTTGGTCTTGCGACTCACTGTTCTCGGTACTCCAGGATCTGCACGGGAAGCGTAGAACGGTCCACGACCACGAAGATTTCAACCTCCGTGCCAGACCCCCAGGATCGACCCTTCGCGCTGATCGAGTACACATTGCTTCCCGTATCCATCAGGGCGGCCAAGGCCCCGAGCTCCTCCTGGGTCAGATCCTCGAGCTCGAGCAGGTCCACGATGCTGGTGAGTCCCTGCGGCTTGGACTCGCGGAGTCGGACGACCGCATCCGCGACCGTGGGCGGGAAGCCGAGGAGGTCCCGCATCACATCGGAGGACACCGTGTTGATGTTCATCTTGCCGGGCCCAGGTCGGCCCGGAGGATCGAGGGTGCACTCCTGGAAGACCAGCCGCAGCTGGTTCGTGTCCAGCGGCTGAACGGCCTCGCCTCCGCTGCCCGACCGGCCGCCGGCGGAGCCACCGGCGCTTCCGCGACCGCCTGATCCGCCTGATCCAGCCAACCCGCCTGACCCACCTGATCCAGCCGATCCGCCGCCGCCCGTTCCGAGTTGGCCACTGCCGCCACCGCCACCCGCGCTCGCGCCGAGGCCACCGCCACCACCGCCCCCCAACGCGCCGCCGGATCCGCCTCGGGCCCCGCCCGACGACGCGGCCGCGGCGCCCACGGAGGCGAGATCCTGGGTGAGGAGGGTCTCGAGCTTCGCATCGGCCTGCTGCGCGAAGCTGATCAGGGCATCGGCCTGCTCCGGCGTCACGCCCAGGCGGGCCTCGACGTCCTCGGGGGCGGCGTCCTTCAGGTAGAGCCGGGGCTCGCCCGAGCCCGAGACGCCGCCGCCGCGCGAATACGCGGTGAGAAACTGCGACCATCCGGCATCGAGCACGCCGTCGGGCTTGTCGGGCGGAAAGCTGATGTTGCCGTCGTCCTCGTTCGGATCGAGCCGACCGTTGAGGTTCCAGTCCTCGCCCCGCAGCAGGTCCGGCCACACGCCCGCCACCAGCTCCAGCTCGGCGATCGAGCGGAACGCCGCGTTGCGCGGCTGGTAGGACGAGGAGATGTTGGCGTAGTACTGCTTCTCCGCGCCGGAACCCTCGACGTCGTCGTTGTCGTCGCGCCAATCCACGATCGCGTCCGCGACATCGACGGTCATGCGCGGCAGGTTCATCAAGAGCGCACTGCTCGCGAGGTTCACGTTCACCTTGCTGTGCTCGTCCATCGGCCCCGCCCACTCCTGTCCGTCGGAGAAGTGGCGGATGTCCCAACTGCCGGTGTCGAGCTCGCCGTACGAGACGTCCTCCATGTCGCGCACGATGCGGAACGCGTCGTTGGGATCGGGCCGCTCCGTGTGGTACGCCATCACGGAGATCGTCTCTTCGATCCCGGCCCGCGCTGCCCAGCGCGCCTGCACCCGCCCCAGCGCCTCTTGGCCGAGCGTCGCCTGGCGGTAGCACAGAAGCTGGAGCCCCACCGTGACCGCGGCGGCGATGGCGATCGCCCAGATCACCACCACGATCACCGCGCCTCGGCGTGCGTGCCGTCGCAGCCGTCGAGAATGTGGTCGGCGAGAGGAGCGCTTCACGTCATTTCCTCAGCAAGCTGCCGTTCCCGCCAAGACTCGACGGCTTGGGACGCGAGCCGTTTCCGCCGCCCGCGGATCCGCCGCCCCCTTGCGATCCGCCGCCGCCTCCTCCGCCGCCGCCTTGGAATCCGTTGCCGCCGCGGGGGCCGCCACCCATTGGCCCGCCGGCTCCGCCGCCGCCCATCGGAACGCGTCCGCCGGCACCGCCCTTCCCGCCGCGCGGGGCGCCGCCCGTCGCCATGCCGTTGCCGTCAACCGCGATCTCGCCGGGACCGCTGGGAACGGCGCCGGACGCGGCGGCCACGGCCGCCTGCTCCTCGGGACTCACCACGCCGTCACCGTCGAGATCGCCGCCAGTCTCGAGGATCTCCTCTTCCGTCGGCTCCTCGTACGGTTGTCCGACGCGGTCGATCGCCACCAGCGTCCGCAGCGTCACCATCGGCGTGGTGGTGGAGAAGACATCCTCGCCGTTGGCCATGCCCGAGGCGACGATGGTCATCCGAATGGCCCAGGGCAGACCGTCCTCGTCGGAATCCCAGGTGTCGAACCAGGACGTTCCGTCGTAGGCCTGGAACGAGACGCCGACGATCCCGTCCACCAGCGGGGTCGCCATGCCGCCGCCCTCGGGGAACGTGTCGGGAACCGCGTCGCGGCGCTGCCACAGGGCCGATCCGAGGTCGTCCTCCTCGACGCGGTACTGCGTCTCGTACTCGATGCCCTCGCCGTTGTAGTGGATCTCCCGCGACGGGCGCAGGCGGTTGTTGAAGATCAGCAGCTCGTCGCGATCGAGGCGGCCCGCCGGGGTGGACTTGGCGCCATCGAGGATGAGCACGCGGCAGTTGAAGAGGTCGTCCGAGCGCATGGCCGACTCGACGTCGCGCCGGAGATTCTCGAGCGCCGCCGCGGCGCGGCGGTGCGCCTCCAGACGCACCTTCGCCGTCGATCGCGCTCGTCCGACCTGGGCGATCGAGGTCGCGACGGCGGCCAGCACCAGGGCGACGATCATGCTGGCCACCATCAGCTCGACGAGCGTGAAGCCGCGGCGCACCGACCCGACTCGTCCTTGGGCGTCAATACATCTCGTCATAGCGTTCCTCGCGATCGATGGGCTTGGTGGGCTGTCGGGGCGGGTTCGGCTCGTCGCCTTCGCGGTCGGCGATCAGCGTCTGCACCGTGTATTCGGTGTCGGTCGGTCGATGGTGGACGGTCGCGGTGACGCGGAAGGGCACGCCGAGTCCGCGGTCGTCGATGTCGACGATGTAGTCGTAGTCGCCGAACGGATCGTCGTAGCGGCCGAAGGTGTCGTACATCTTCCGGAAGTCGGTGGGCCCCTCGGCGAGCACGGTCGAAAGGAGCTCGTCGATCAGCGCCGCCGCGGTGACCTCGACCTCGCCCTTCCTCTGGAGCACGAGCGCCCGCGAGGTGAGCACCAGGATGCCCGACAGGCCGATCGCGAGCAGGATCGTGCCGACGATCACGTCGATCAGGGCGAAGCCGCCCCGATGGCGGGCGCGATGCCGGGCGTGTTTGGACGGGCGGCGGATCACCATTGCCCCCGATCCAGTCCGACCTGGTCGAGATCGACGGGCAGTCGGACCGCCGGCGCCGCCTTGCCCTCCTCGAACACCACGGGCGCGATCATGTAGGGCTCCAGCAGCAGCGTGGCCCCGACCGAATTGCCGACGACGCGGAGCTCGATCTTGGGCCGGTCGGTGCCCGGCACCGAGGCGATGAAGAAGTTGTCGAGCGGCAGCGAGCGGTCGTCGACCCGGACGTCCACGATCTCCATGCCCTTCGGAAGCCGCACGGGCTGCACGAAGCGGTCCGGCAGCCATTCGGCGGAGAGCAGGGGATCGTGCGGATCGAACTCCTTGACGAACAGCTCGATCTCGCCGGTGTCCTCGTTGGCGCCGAACGCCACCCGCTGCGAGCCGAGCGAGTCGCGGTAGGCGAAGACGCTGAGAAGGTCCTGCAGCTCGTCCACCGCGACCTGGTCCTTGCGGCGGTCGATCGAGGCGAAGCGGGGGACCGCGACCGCCGCGAGCAGGGCCAGCAGCACGAGCACGACCATCACTTCGATGATGGTGAATCCGCGTTCGCCGCGAACGGCGGTCGAAGCGGCTTCGAATCGATGTGCTTCGGGCTTGGCCATGCTTCCTTCGGTGGCGTTCAGCGGCCGTTCACGACGTCGGCGTTCTCGCCTTCGCCTCCGGCCTCGCCGTCCGCGCCGAACGACATGATGTCGAAGTCGCGGTTGACCACGCCGGGGACCACGATCACGTACGGCCGGCCCCACGGATCGAGCAGGTCGTTCTCGCTGTTGACGTACGGCTGTTCGCCGAGGGCGAGCTCCTCGAGCGAGAAGTCGGATTCGATCGCGCTCACGTCGTGGTCGGCGAGGTAGATGCGGACCTGGTTGGCGAGCGAGTTGACCTCCGCCTTGGCGATCTTCTGCTTCGAGCGGCCGATGTTGTCCCAGACCTTCGGGATGACGATGGTGGCCAGCAGCGCGATGATCGTCACCGCGACGATGACCTCGAGGAGGGAAAAGCCGCGTTGGCGGCGGCGCTGGCGACGGGTGCGGTTGGTGTTCATGGGAGGAGTGGCGGGGAGGGGTAGGGAGCCCGGAGCGGAGGCCGGCGGCGCTTGAGACTACGCGCCGATCGCGGCCTGGAGTTCCAGGAGGGGAAGGAGGATGGCGAGGATCACGAAGCCCACGATGAACGCCAGCCCGATGAGGAGAACCGGCGGGAACAGCTTGCTGAAGATCTTGAGGGAGGCGTTGACCTGGCGGTCGAAGGCGCCGGCGGCGTGCATGAGCATGCTCTCGAGCCGGCCCGACCGCTCGCCGATGTTCACGATCTGAACGAGCAGGGGCGGGAAGAAGCCGCTGCGCTCGAGCGGGTCCGCCAGCGACTGGCCGGTGGAGACCTTCTCCTGCACCGCGTCCACCGCGCTCATCAGGGCGGCGTTGCCCAGGGTGTCGCGGACGATCTTGAGCGCCGAGAGGATCGGGAGGCCGGCGGAAACCAGCGTGCCGAGCGTGCGCGTGAAGCGGGCGACGGCGACATCGCGGAGCAGCGGTCCGACCAGCGGCAGCCGCAGCTTGAGGGTGTCGATGCGGAGTCGGTTCGCCGGAACCCTCGACCATCCGCGCCACGCGAACACGACCACCACGACAATGGCGATCGCGTGCAGCCAGTAGGTGCGGATGAACTCCGCCGTGCCCAGCAGGATCGTCGTCGGCAGCGGCATCACGAGGTTGGGCTGCGCCGCCAGCGGCTCCATTAGCCGCGGGAGCAGGACGGTGATGAACAGCACGACGCTGCAGCAGACCAGGCCGGCGACGATCATCGGGTAGAGCGTCGCCCCGAGCACCTCGCGGCGAAGCTCGACGCTGCGCTCGAGGAGGTCCGCAAGCTGGTGCATGACCTCGTGCATCTTGCCCGACGCATCGGCGGCGCGGAGCATGCCGCAGATCATGTCGTCGAACGGCGGACCGTAGTCCTTCGCCGCCTGGTGCAGGGGCAGTCCGGCCTCGACGCGTTCGATCAGGAAGTCGAGGATCACCGGCATCGCCCGACCGTCCGCCTGCCGCCGCACGGTGCGCAGCGCCTGCATGAGGGGAAGGCCGGCCTCGATCGCGGTGGCGAGCTCGCGGATGAGGTTGGCGGTTTCGGACCGCCCGATCGACGGCCGCGTCGGGCCTCGACGGGCTCCCTGCACCGAAAGGCCGGACCGCTTGGCCTTCGCGGCGGGAGCGTCCTCGGCGAGATCGAGGCTGGTGGGCAGCTCGCCCCGACCCCGGAGCTGCTGCAGCGCCGCCGCGCGGTCGGGGGCGGCAATCACCCCCGCGAGGGTCTCGCCGCCGGCGTTGAGGCTCTGGTAGCGGAAGGACGGCATGGGATCAGTTGCCCGAGAAGTCTTCGACGTCCTGCGTGGCGCGCAGGACCTCTTCGATGGTGGTCATGCCCTTGGCCGCCTTGAACATGCCGTCCGTTCGCATGGTGACGAAGTCGGCGCCGGCAACCCCGCGGAGCTCCATCGTGGGAAGGCTGCGCGAGATCGCGTTCCGCATCGCGGCGCTGATGCGGGCCAGTTCGAAGAAGCCGAGCCGGCCGTGGAATCCCGAGCGGTTGCACTTCTCGCACCCGGCGCCGATGAACGCGTTGCCGTTGAAGAGCGCGTGCTCGTCCGGCGTCAGCCGGTGCTCGGTGTCCTCGGAGATCGCCCGCTCGACGCGGCACTGCGAGCACACGCGACGGCCGAGGCGCTGGGCCAGCAGGCCCTCGAGCACGGACGCGACGAGGTACGGCTCGGCGCCCATGTCGATCATGCGGCCCACGGAGCTGAGGGCGTCGTTGGTGTGCAGCGTGCTGAAGATGAGGTGGCCCGTCAGCGCCGAGCGGATGGCGATGTCCACGGTCTCGGCGTCGCGGATCTCGCCGACGAAGATCACGTCGGGATCCTGGCGGAGGATCGAGCGCAGGCCGGAGGCGAACGTCAGGCCCCGCTTCGGGTTCACGGGGATCTGGTTGATGCCGGACAGCTCGTACTCGACCGGATCCTCGATGGTGATGATCTTCTTGCGCGGATCGTAGAGCTTGCTGAGCGCCGCGTAGAGCGTGGTGGTCTTGCCGCT
>JAGQOG010000339.1 GCA_020427695.1 Phycisphaerales bacterium | reverse complement strand
GCCGGCACTGCCGCAGCACTTCAGGTGGATCGAGGCGGCGAGGAGCTGCCGGCCGTTCACTTCGACCAGGGCCAGGGCGGCGCGGACGTCGCGTTCGGCGCCGGACGCGTTGCGGTAGGTCACGCGGTCGAACGACTCGACGGGCTTCAGCGGGAGGCGCGACGCCACCGCCGTTCGGAGGTTGCCGCCGCCGGCACCGAACACGCACGTCCACGGCTTCTCCGAGGCGATGTGCTCGTTGAGCCATGCCGTCAGCTTCTCGGCGGAGGCATCGTCCTTGAGCTCCTGGAAGCACAGGATGTCGGGGTTGGCGGCCTTGATCACCCGGGCAAAGTGTTCCGGCCGGCTGAAGAAGGCGCCGAGCTCGCCGTTCCACGAGAGTACGCGCACGTCCGTGCCCGACGGCCGGGCCAAGGGATCGGCGCCGCCGGCCGCCGGCGTGGGCGCCGCGAACGGCGTGGCGAACGTGTGCACGATGGGATCGGTGGTGTCGCGGACGGTGCCCGAACGGTCGATCACCACGAAGCGAAGCACGGCCTTGTCGCCGACGAGGAGCGGGCCGCGCCCCGAGAGAACCGCACCGCGCTGAAGCCTGACCTCGGCGCGATCGCTGGCGTAGGTGGGCGCGAACATGATGCCCCAGTCGTACGGGCTCACGCTCTCCGCTTCGGGGCCCGGCAGGCGCACGGCGACGCCGGCGCCCGGCCGGGTTTCGTCGCGGGTGTCCGCAGGCGTGAACACGACGACCGCATCCGTACCCGGGAGGTCGTACTGCGTCATGCCCGTGCTCGCGTCGCCGTCGGCGTCGATGACGAGCATCAGGCGCCCGTCGAGGCGCTGGAGGTTCGCCGAGCGCCCGAGCTCGACCAGGATGTCCAGGAACGCCGCGTCGTCCACCACCGTCACCGCGCCGATGTCCACCGGACCCGCGGGATTGTCGGCGGGATCGCGCAGCGCCGGCTGGGCCGCGGTCCAGTCGGTGAAGGAGCCGTCGATCACGATCGGCGGCGCCGCGTCGGCGGCGAAGAGTGCGACGGCAAGAGCGGTGGCAGCAAGCATGGGGCAAGGTCTCCGGCCTGGGGTTGGTCTGCGATTGTAGAGGCGGGCGCTCGCGCCTTCATTTCGAAGATCGGGTCGGCAGCGGTTTGCAGCCCGTTGAAGAAGGGCTCCGTCGGCCCCTTCGACTTGCTCAGGGCAGGCGAGAGCGCGTCATCGCGGCTCAGGCCAAGGAGCCGCGGCGCTGCGTTATCCGCGGAGATACCGCGAGCCGCGGCGACGCCGGCATGGGTCGCGAGGGCCGCTCGTAGCCAGGATGTCTTCTTCAACGGGCTGCTAAACTTGGTTCAGCGCCCAAGACCCCCCGGGGGAAGCCTCGTGCCGCGTCCACCGTCCGCCGCTCTCGCCTGCCCACGCTGCGGCTACGACCTCCGTTCCGAGCCCGAGCGTTGGACGGATGCCTGTCCGGTCGAGGGCCGGTGCAGCGAGTGCGGCCTCGCCTTCGGGTGGGTGGACGTGTTCGATCCGCTCCGGACGCCCCCGCGCTGGTGTGTCGAGTACGCCCGCATCCGCGGCTTCCCGCTTGCCTGTCTGCGGACGTTGCTCGGCTCGGCGCTGCCGTGGCGATTCTGGTCGCGCTTGCGCATGGAGATGCCGGTCCGCGACCTGCGGATCGCGGCCTACATCCTGACGCTCTCGATCGTGCTGCCGTGGATGATCCTGAGTGGAACGCAAGCCTGCCGCGCGGGGTCGCTCTGGCTCCAGATCAAGCCGGTGACGTTGGAGGACGCATCGGGAGCGCCGCTCGCCGCGGGGTTCGTGCGCGTCGTTGGTCACGCACTGGTCTGGCCGCTGTCGAAAGACTCCGTGGGTACGGTCGGCGTGCCGGTCACGACCGGCTTCACGCAAACCGCCGTGTTCGCTTCGCCCTGGGTCATGCTCCGCCAGCAGACGCGGGTGTACCTCTTGACCTCGTTTGTCCTGCCGCCGACGACGGTCGATGAATGGCTGGAGTGGTTCTTTGGCCGCTCGAGCGACTTCACGGCTCGGCTTGTCTCCGTCGTCGCTTGCGGGTTCCGAACCGGAGACCCGCACAGCCCGGTCGTCCAGGTGTCGTGGTTTGGCCCCATCCAGGCCGTCGGGTGCGTGGTGTCCTTCGCCCTGTTGCCGCAATCGCGACGGAAGGCGAGGGTCCGCTGGCGTCACCTGTGGCGCATCGCCGGCTACAGCATGGTCGTGCTTGTGCTTCCCACGCTGGTGCCGGTGGCCCTCGCCGTCTGGAACGGCACCGGAATGTGGTCGTGGGGCGGCCACGACTGGCGGGGCTTGGTGCTGGTGGCCGCGCCCACGACCTTCCTCCTTCTGTGGTGGGCGGCGGCCACCCAAGTGCATCTGCGCATGCCCCACGCATGGGGCGTTGGACTGGCGGCGGTGTCATTGGGCACGCTCGGGGCGATCTTCGCGCTGCTCCTCCCGCTCGCGCGCCTGAATCTGCTTTGACCTTCGGCATGCGCAGCGCCCACGGACCCGCTCTCGTGAGTCGCCGTAGACTCGCCCCCATGACCGATCAAACCGCCCATGCGCCCGCCTGTCCCCGCTGCGGCTACGACGTGCGCGGCGAAGTGGCGACCTGGACGGACCGGTGCCCGCTGGACGGACGTTGCAACGAGTGCGGACTCGACTTCCGCTGGCAACACGTGCTGGATCCGCGCATCCAGGCGCCGCGCTGGTACGTCGAGCAGCGGAAGGGTCGGCCAGTCCCCGTGCAGATCGTTGCGACGGCCTGGTTCGCGCTGGTTCGACCGTGGTGGTTCTGGCGCCAGGTGCGGTTGGAGCATCGGGTCGACCTCCGGCGGCTCGGACCCTATGCGTTCGTGCTCCTGATCGGATTCGGATACGCCGCGATCGGCATCGCGGCGGCGTGCTCCTTCACCGCGCTCAAGGTCATGTACAGCGGGAACTTCTACACGACCTACTACGGCTACGGGCCGAGCGATGGTTGGGAAACGCTGATCTCCGCCTTGTTCGTGGCGGCCGCTCCGTTCCTGACGAGAAGCCTGCCGCAGGCGGCCAGCGGTCCCACCGGGCCCCTCGGTCCCATGGGGGGATCCGCACCATGGGACTTCGCCGCGACCTATCTGCCCCAGGTCGGGACGATCGCCATTCTCGCGGCGGTCTTCGCGGTGTCGTCCTCCCTTACCTTCCTCGCCCTCCCCGTGACCCGACGGCGCTGCAAGGTGCGGATGGTCCACGTGGTCCGCGTGGCCACGATCGGCCTCGCCTGCTGGCTGCCGGCGCTCCTGGCCCCGGTGCTCGACCCCGCCGCGCACCTCTTGAAGGAGTTCGGCCTGCTCCTGCCGGTCCGGATCGACGGTGTCCTCCGGCTGGTCCCGATTCTCCTGCCCGTGCTGCTCGTAATCTGGTGGTGGTCCGCCACGCGCTCGTACCTGCGCATGCCCCATGCCTGGGCCGTTGCCCTTTCGGTGGCCGCGGTCGGGATCCTGTGCACGCTGTCCATCGCGGCCTATGCGATCGCTCCGCTGCTGCGGTAGCCTTCGGCGCGACACTGTGCGATCGGGTCAGTACCATGCCCGCATGACCCCCACCGCCGTTGGCCGCGCTCCGAACACGCTCGACCCGCTCTCGCAATCGCTCCTGGCCCTGCTGGAAGCGCAGGACCCCGAAGTCGCACGCGTGCTCGCCGACGAGGCCGAGCGCCAGGACAGCACCCTCGAGCTCATTGCCAGCGAGAACCACGTTTCCACGGCGGTCATGCACGCGATGGGCACGTGGATGACCAACAAGTACGCCGAGGGCTATCCCGGCAAGCGCTACTATGGCGGCTGCGCCTTCCACGACGAAGTCGAGAATCTCGCCCGCGAGCGGGCCAAGGCGCTCTTCGACTGCGGGTTCGCCAACGTGCAGCCGCATTGCGGCGCCAACGCCAACATCGCCGCGTTCATGGCCCTGTGCAATCCCGGCGACACGATCCTGTCGCTGCCGATCAAGTCGGGCGGACACCTGAGCCACGGTCTCAAGGTGAACTTCTCCGGCACCTTCTACACGATCGTGGACTACGACCTCGATCCCGAGACGGAACTGCTCGACTACGACCAGATCGAGCGCCTGGCGCTCGAACACCGGCCGAAGATGATCATCTGCGGCTACTCCGCGTATCCGCGCCTGATCGACTTCGCCCGCTTCCGCGCCATCTCCGACAAGGTCGGCGCGTTCCTGCTCGCCGACATTGCGCACATCGCGGGACTGGTCGCGGCCGGGGTGCACCCATCGCCCTTCCCCCACGCCCACGTGGCCACCACGACCACGCACAAGACGCTGCGCGGTCCGCGCGGCGGGCTGATCCTCTCGAACGACGAGGAGATCGCCAAGAAGGTGGATCGCAAGGTGTTCCCCGGAAGCCAGGGCGGCCCGCTCATGCACATCATCGCCGCCAAGGCCGTCGCCTTCGGCGAGGCGCTCCGCCCGGCCTTCAAGACGTACAGCCGCCAGGTCGTGGCCAACGCGAAGGCCCTGGCGGACGCGCTGTCCGGCCACGGCTACCGCCTCTGCACCGGCGGAACCGACAACCACCTCATGCTGGTCGATCTCCGCCCGCGGTCGGCGGACCTCACCGGCGCCGACGCCGAGCGGTGGCTGGAACAGGCGGGGATCGTCTGCAACAAGAACGGCATTCCCAACGACCCGCGCCCGCCGATGGTGACGAGCGGCCTCCGCCTCGGCACGCCGGCCTTGACCACGCGGGGCCTCAAGGAGCCGGAGATGCGCCAGGTGGCCGCATGGATCGATCGCGTGATGGAGGGCAAGGGCGCCGCGAGCGTGTGCAGCGCCGTCCGCGAGGAGGTTCGCGCGTTCTGCCTTGGGCATCCGTTGAATCATTGACCGGGCGACGGACGACGCCCGTTGCGCGACGAGCGCGCTCGTACGAAGGGGTTATCAGGTATCAGGTGGCGGGCACGAACGAACGGTGTGCGCCGGCTCAGAGGGCCGGCCCGCGTCCGCGCGCAAACAACGTGTCCGACGGTCGATCGCCTCCGCTCGCGGACACCTGATACCCCCCACCCCACGCCGCCGGCCGTCACGCGCTGCCCAACCCACGCGCCGCGCCCTCCGTTCCTACGCCGGTCTACTGATACCTGATACCGGTCCGTCACTTCGCGCCGAGCGCGTCGATCTCCTCCACCCTCACCCGCACACTCAAGAGGTACGGCGCCTCGCCCTCCTGCCAGTGTCCGTAGGTCGTGAGGACGAACGTGCCGTCGGGCAGCACCTCCACGCCGGGGTAGGCGCAGTCCCAGGCGTGGCGGTTGTCCTTGAGGCGCACGCGGTACTGGCCGGGGCGACCCGCTTGGAGGTCGTCCCACGTGCCGACCCACGCCACCCAATCGCCCTTCGTGGGGCTGTCGGCCGCCATGTCGCGGAAGGAAACCAGCAGGCGGCCGTCGGGGGCGTACTTCGCCTGATGACGGTCGCCGGTGAGCGACGCGGGGAGCTCGCGCGGGGCGCTCCAGGTGCGTCCCTCGTCGTCGGTGAACATGATGTGCGACTGCTTCGCCCGCCGATTCTCGCGGAGCAGAATGGCGATCCGCTTGCCGTCCGGGGAGCGCACCACGCCAGGCTCGCAGAGATGGATTTCCTTCGACGCGAAGATCGCTTGTGGCGCCGACCAAGAGAGACCCCCGTCCGCCGAGACCGACTGGAGGAGGGTCATGGTGTCGGTGCGCGAGCCGTTCGCGTGGAGGAAGCGCCCGTCGTCGTGCCACAGGGCCACCAACTCCCCGTTGGCCCGTGCGAAGAGATCGCCCATGGGGACGATCCCGCCCCAGTCGCCGACCGGTTCGAGCGCCGTCCACGTTGCGCCCTCGTCCTCGGAGTGGGCGAGGCGCACGGGGTACAGTCCCGAGAAGAGCAACAGGCGCTCGCGGCGCGTGGTCGGATCGACGACGCGAAAGATGGTCGGCGTCTCCTGGCTTGTCGCCCAGTTCTCCGGCGTCGGCAGTCGTTCGGACCACGTGCGTCCCCCGTCCGCGCTCCGCTTCATCACGATGGCGCCGGCGCCGTGCCCCTTGGGATACACAGCCACGATCGTGCGCCCGTCCGCCAGCAGCACGGTGGACACGTGTCCGAGGTACTGGTCCACCTCGCGATCGACCACCGTCTGGCGCGACACGTCGCCGTCGAGATCGATGAAGCGGGGAGCGTCGGCGACCGCGAGCGCAAGCGAGAGGAGGAGGGCGGGAGGCATGGAGGGATGGTACGGAATTCGGGCGCGGTGCGTCCCTACCGTGGCGCAAGGACGAAGGGGGTATCAGGTGAGGTCGGGCGCCGTGCGTCCCTATGTCGGCGCAAGGACGAAGGGG
>JAGQOG010000338.1 GCA_020427695.1 Phycisphaerales bacterium | reverse complement strand
TCAGCGACATCGTGGCCATGGCGGCGGCCGCGATCGAGGGCGGCGCCGACGGGCTCATGTTCGGCGAAGATCCGGCTTCGCTGCTCGGGCTGCTTTCCGAGGTTCGGCCCGTGCTGCGAAACACGCGAATGCTGGTCAAGCTCTCCCCGAACGTCAGCGACATCGTGGCCATGGCGGCGGCCGCGATCGAGGGCGGCGCCGACGGGCTCAGCATGATCAACACGATCACCGCCATGGCGATCGACGTGCGGACACGACGGCCGCGACTGAGCAACGTGAAGGGTGGCCTCAGCGGCCCGGCCGTGCATCCGATCGCGGTGCGCATGGTGCACGAGGTCCATCGCGCGGTCGCCCGCGACGCCAAGGTGCCGATCCTCGGACTTGGAGGCGTCCTGCGCTGGGAGGACGCGGCCGAGCTGATTCTCGCCGGGGCGTCGGCCGTGGCGATGGGGACGGCGCTCTTCGTCGATCCGCGCTCGCCGCGGAAGGTGGTGCGCGGCCTGGCCCGCTGGGTCGAGTCGCAGGGATGCGGCACGGTGGACGAACTGGTCGGCGGGGTCGAGCTTTGAGCGCCCGTCGTGGCCAGCTCCGGCCTGCTGGTGGACGGGCCGTGGCATGAACCGAGCCGAACGTCGCCGCTGGGATGCGCTCTTCCACAAGGTCGTCGAACATCTGCCGGCCCGTCTGCACCGGTTGATGGAGGAGGTGTCGGTGATCATCGACGACCGCCCCGACCCGGAACTCCTGGCGGAGCTCGGGCTCGATCCCGAGGAGGACCTGCTGTGCGGACTCCACTCCGGCGTGCCGCTCACCGAGCGCTCCGTCACGAGTAGCGGCGATCTGCCCGATACCGTTCATCTCTTCCGCGAGGACATCGTCGACACCGCCGGCGGATGGGACGCGTGGCAGGACGAGGACGGCGCCTGGTGGGGGGGTGAGGCGTTCGTGGAGCACGAGATCCGCGTCACGCTGCTGCACGAGATCGGTCATCACTTCGGCCTCGACGAGGAGGATCTCCGGCAACTCGGGTACGACTAGTAGGGTGGACGCCAGGTGATGCCCGGGTGCTCGTCGTGGAGGCACCAAGGCATCGAGGCATCAAGGCATCAAGGGTTCCTTCGCCCCCGGTCGCGTCCTTCGCTCGCTCCGTCCGGCGGCCCGTCTCCATTCCATGCCCCTCCGATTCACCATCCTCGCTCGGTCCACCGAGAACCGGGCGCGCCTGGGGCGCGTCGAGACGCGGCACGGCGCCTTCGACACGCCGGCCTTCATGCCCGTGGCCACCGCCGCCGCGATGAAGGGCGTGACGGTGGACCAGATCCTCGACACGGGTACGCAGATCATCCTCAACAACGCCTACCACCTCCTTCTCAGGCCGGGCCCGGAAGTGGTTCGGTCGTTCGGCGGCTCGCACACGTTCATGCGCTGGAATGGACCCATCCTGACCGACTCCGGCGGGTTCCAGGCGTGGTCGATGTCGGACATCAATGCCATCGGCGAGGATGGCGTCACCTTCCGTTCGTTCGTCGACGGAGCCCGCGTGCACCTCTCGCCCGAGCGGTCGATGGAGGTCCAGAACGCGATCGGTGCGGACATCATCATGGCCTTCGACGACTGTCCGCCCAGCGTAGATCCCGCCGCCGCGCAGACCGGCAGCAGTGGTCGGCGCAAGCCGGTGGATCACCGCCAGCGGCTGGTGGAGGCGCACGAGCGAACGGTGCGATGGCTCGAGCGATGCCGAACCGCACACGCCCGTCCGTCCGAGCAGGCGCTGTTCGGCATCGTTCAGGGCGGGACGGACCTCGACCTTCGCGCCCGATCCGTCGAGGCGATCTGCGGGGTCGACCTCCCCGGCTACGCCATCGGCGGGGTGGCGGTCGGAGAGAGCACCGACGAGATCCGTCGCGTCGTCGAGTTCACCGCCGCCCGGATGCCGTCGGACAAGCCGCGGTACCTGATGGGGGTCGGCTACGAGCGGGACATCGTGGCGGCGGTGGCGGCGGGCGTGGACATGTTCGACTGCGTGCTTCCCACCCGGAACGGCCGGAACGCCCTCGCCTTCACGCGGACTGGCCCGATCCGGCTCCGGAATGCCCGTTTCCGGCTCGATCCCGACCCGATCGACCCCGGCTGCGACTGTCCGACCTGCCGCGGCGGCTACAGCCGCGGGTATCTCCGGCACCTCTTCATGGCGGAGGAGATGCTGGGGCCGACCCTGGTCAGCGTGCACAACCTCCGCCACTACCAACGGCTCTTGCTGGACATCCGGCGGGCGATCCGCGAAGATGCCTGGTCTTTGCTCGCCCGGGACTGGCCCGTGCTCCAGGACTCCCGCACCGACGGCGGACGCCAGCCGGAAAACGACGATCCGTCGTGAGGCCCGGCCGTTCCGGCGCGAAAGGACTCGCTCTCCATGCCGATCTTCGAATCCGGTTCCCCGACCGTCCTTCTGGCCCAGGACGGCGCTCCACCCCTCACCGGCACACCCACCACGACGGCCCCGGGGACGCCCGCCTCGCCGACCGCCAAGCCGGCGCCGGGCGGGTTCGCCGACAACAGCTTCATGTTCGTGCTGCTGGCCATGCTGGTCGGCTTCGTCCTGCTGTCGATGATGGGGCAGCGCAAGGAGAAGAAGAAGCGGGAGTCGATGCTCAACAGCGTGCGCAAGCACGACCGTGTCCAAACCATCGGCGGCGTCATCGGTTCGGTCGTCGAGGTCAAGCCCGACATCATCGTGCTGAAGGTCGACGAGATGTCGAACACCCGCATGACCTTCGCCCGCTCGTCGATCCAGCAGGTCCTCAAGGAGGCGCCGGAGACGGCCGATCGCTAGCCGACCGCCCGGCGCTCCGGGTCGCCCCGCCAGTTCCGGCTTCCCCTCCGACGCCGACGCGTTCCGCCGCCGGTCCGTCGGACCCGCCACTTCGGCGACCACGCACGTGTCGCTCCACCGCCTTCCCGCCATTCCCGGCCGCTCGTCCGCAGCAGGTTCAACTCGATGCGCAATCTCGTCCTGAAGATCGTCCTCATCGTCGCCGTGCTGGGCCTCTCCGCCTGGTCGGTCTTCCCGCCGAAGGAGAAGCTTCGGCTCGGCAAGGACCTGCGCGGCGGCATCAGCCTGGTGTACTCCATCAAGATGCCCGAAGACGCCGGCGTGCAGGCGCGATCGGAGATCCTCCAACAGGTGATCGAGGTCCTCAAGGACCGCGTCAACCCGACGGGCGTGCTCGACATCTCCATCACGCCGCAGGGGCTCGACCGCATCGAGGTGGTCATGCCGCTGCCGAGCATGGAGGTGCGGACGCTCCAGACCGACTACCGCAACGCCCTCGACCGACTCCTCTCGACGGCTCGCGTCGATCCCGCCGATCTCGAAGAGGCGCTCCGGGCCGGAAACGCGTCGCAGCGCTACACCGACATCCCCGCGATCGCGACCACGGTTGCGGAACTCCAGAGCGTGTACGACGCCGCTCGCGACGCCCGTCAGCGACTGCAGGCGGCACGGGAGTCCGGCGCGGACGCGACGGTCACCACGCCGATCGAGGCGGAGGTTGCGCAGACGGAGATCCGCGAGGAAGCCCTGCGGTCGCAGGTGATCGCCATGGGGATCGACGAGGCCAGGCTGGTGCGCGCCCTGTCGCTCTCCGACGAGCGGCAGCGGCTCAAGCAGCCCGACGGCTCGCTCGTGCTCGACGAGAAGGGAGCGCCGCTGCTCGGACCGAGCCCGCGCGAGGTCGAGCTCACCGCGATCCGCAGCGAGTTCCCGCACCTGGCGGAGGCGATCAACAACGTGGTGGCGGCGCACGACGCCTACACCTCGAAGCGCAAGGGTCTCGACGACCCCGAGGACCTCATGCGCCTGCTGCGCGGCGCGGGCGTGCTCGAGTTCCGCATCGCCGTCCAGTCGTCCAATCCGACCGGCGTCAACCCGGCGCAGATGCGCGACCAGATCGCGCGGCTGGGACCGGAGAACACCGACTCGCCGTCGGCGCGGTGGTTCAAGATCAACGACCTCAAGCAGTGGTACAACACGCCGGAACAGCTCGCGCTTCTGGAGGCCGATCCCGTCACCTACTTCCAGGGCCGGAACCTGGTGGCGACGCGCTTCAACGGCGACGTCTACCTGCTGCTCTACACCACCGAGCAACGGAGCATGGTCCACGCCACGGACGACCCGTGGTCGATGGAGCGGGCGTTCCGGACCGCCGACGACCTGGGCCGACCCGCGGTGGGCTTCGCGCTCGACCAGAACGGCGCCCGCAAGATGAGCCGGCTCACCGCGCCCGCGGTGGGCCAGCCGATGGCGATCGTGCTCGACGACCAGGTGTTCTCGGCGCCGACCCTCAACAGCCAGATCGCCGGCAACGGACAGATCACCGGCAACTTCAGCGACTCCGAGATCACGTACCTGATCCGCGTGCTGGCCGCCGGCGCGCTCGGCGCCCGGCTCAGCCCCGATCCCATCTCGATGAGCGTGCTCGGCCCGTCGATCGGCGGCGACAACCTGCAGAAGGGCCTGCAGGCGTGCCTGCTGTCGGTCATCGTGGTCGGGGTCTACATGGTGGTCTACTACTTCTTCGCGGGCGTCGTCGCCAACATCTCGCTGGCCTGCGTCACGCTGATGATCTTCGGCGTGATGACGATGATCGACGGCATGTTCACGCTCCCCGGTCTGGCGGGCATCGCCCTCACGATCGGCATGGCGGTGGACAGCAACGTGCTGATCTACGAGCGCGTCCGCGAGGAGATGGTCAACAACAAGGAGGACCTGCGCTCCGCGCTGCGGATCGGCTTCAAGCGGGCCTTCAACACGATCGTGGACGGCCAGCTCACGAACCTGATCGTCTGCCTCGTGCTCATCCAGGTGGCCACCGCGGAAGTGAAGGGGTTCGCGGTCACGATGACCATCGGCGTGCTCTCCACGCTGTTCGCCGCGATGGTGATCACGCGAACGATCTTCATCATCTACGCGGAGGTCCTCCACTTCCGGACCCTGCCGATGCTGCCCACCACGGTGCCGCTCATCGCCCGGATCCTGCATCCCAACATCGACTGGATGCGGAAGCGGTACCTCTTCTTCGGCATCAGCGGCGTGCTCACGATCGCCTCGATGATCGGCGTGTTCTCGCTGGGCTCGGGCATGCTCGACACCGAGTTCCGCGGCGGCGTGGCCCTCACCTTCTCGACGCGCCCGGCGACGGCGACGGAGAAGGCGGACGGAGAGGCCGATCCGGCGAACGGCCGACTGCTCATGAGCCGCAGCTCCGTCGAGGAGGCCGTGCACTCGATCGGCGATCAGAACCCGAACAACCCGATCCTCTCGGAGCTCGCGAGCGCCAGCGTGCTCACGGTCGGCGACGTCACGCCCGACTTCCGGGGCACCACCTTCCAGGTCAAGGTGAGCAACCCGCGGTCCACGAGCGCGGACAGCGACGAGGCGAACGTCGCCGACGACATCGTGAAGGCCCTGGTCGAGAAGTTCAAGAGCGACCTCGAGGTCACGCCGGAGCTCACCTTCAAGGGCGCGGGCGATCGCGACCACGCCGCCCACACCTTCGTGCTCGAGAAGGACCGCCTCGGCGACAACATCGGCCAGCCCAAGTACAGCGATCCCGTCGGTCGGTTCATGGGCGGCGTGGCCGTGGTGGTCGAGGGCATCAGCCCGCCCGCCACCGTGACGTCGCTCCAGGAGCGCATCGACCGCATGAGGCGGCAGCCGGACTTCGCCAGCGCCTTCGGCCGGGAGAGCAAGGTCGTCGGTCTCGACGTGGCCGACTCGTCCGGCCCCGCGCCGCTCTACTCCTCCGTCGCGATCCTGGTGCACGACCCGGACCTCGACGCCCGGAAGGTCGATCTTCAGCTCTGGGACCTGCGCCTGGCCCAGACGGAGTGGATGCTCACCTCGACGGCCCTCCAGCAGGCTTCGAGCCTCGACGAGGTGAACAGCTTCTCGTCCGCGGTCGCCCGCACGCTGTCCGCCCAGGCGGTCGTGGCCACGGTGCTCAGCATGCTGGGCATCATCGTCTACGTGTGGTTCCGCTTCGGATCGCTGCGCTACTCGCTCGCGGCCATGGTGGCCACGGCGCACGACATGGCGGTCGCGCTCGGCGCACTCGCGCTCTCGCACTGGCTTTCCGGCACCGAGCTCGGCCGGGCGCTCCTGATCGAGGAGTTCCGGATCGACCTGAACGTGGTGGCGGCGATCCTCACGCTGATCGGCTACTCGCTCAACGACACGATCGTCATCCTCGACCGCATCCGCGAGAACCGCGGGAAGCTGCCGTTGGCCAGCGCCTCGGTAATCAACGAGTCGATCAACCAGACGATGAGCCGCACCTTCCTGACTTCCAGCACCACGCTCCTCTCGATCCTCATCCTGTACATCGAGGGCGGCACGGGCATCCGGCCGTTCGCGTTCGTGCTGCTGGTGGGCTTGATCACGGGAACGTACAGCTCGGTGGCGATCGCGGCCCCGCTGGTGTACCGCCGCGAGCAGGCGAAGCCCGAAGTGGAGCCGCGGAGCGAACTGGCGACCAGCACCCTCTGAACGAACCGCAAGGAGGCAAGGCATGGCCAGCGGAACGAAGATCACGCTCCTGGTGGTGGTGCTGCTGGTGGTCGGAACAGGTGTCTACTGGGCGGCGGTCGGACCAGGTCCGGCCAAGACCACGGCGTCGACGCCCGACGCCACCGACGGCGCGGCCAAGAACACGGGACGCGAGGCCGGTTCGAACGCGCGGCCGGCGCCCGTCCCCGCCGTCGATCGATCGCGATCGGTGCCGCCGCGGACGATCACCCAGGGACCGCCGATCACCTCGCCCGCCGGTGCGACCGCCGGTGCGCCTTCCGGCGGACGCGAACCGTCAACCGGATCGCCGACCACGGGATCCGGAGGCACGCCTCTCGATGGCGGCACCACTTCCCGTCCGCCGGGCGAGATCTCGCGCCGTCCTGGCGATCCGGGTCCGATGCGCCCGATTGTCCCCGTCGACACCTCGCCGGGCGCTCGTCCGCCCGTCGATCCGACGATTCCCGTCCAATCCGACGGCAAGGAACTTCCGAAGCCCGGCACGACCGGCATCCCGAACCGACCGGCCACGGGCACCGGCGACAATGCAAAGCCCGCCGACGCGGTTCCCACCGCAGGAGCCGCCCCCGTCACGCCGCCGGCAACGCCAGCCGCCGGCAGCCAGCCGAGCGGGGGGACCAAGCCGGTCGCGCCCGCCACGCCCGGCGCGTCGAAGCCGGTGGCGCCGACCTACGCGGAGCACGTCGTGGCCGAAGGCGACACCATGTCCTCGATTGCGGAGGAGTGGTTCGGCGACCGCGGGAAGTGGGACCTCATCGCGAAGGCGAACCCGTACGTCGATCCGACCCGCCTGAAGATCGGCCAGAAGCTGCGCCTGCCTCCCAAGTCGACCCAGCGGGAGGCGCCGAAGGTCGAGCCGGCCACGAGCGGCAGCGAAACCACCTACGTCGTGCGTTCCGGCGACACGCTGAGTTCGATCGCCCGAACGTACTACGGCAGCAGCACGGACTGGCGTGCGATCTACGACGCCAATCGGCAGTTGATCGGTGAGGATCCGGCGGCACTCAAGGTGGGGATGACGCTGAAGATCCCGCCGCCGGCCGCGGGCGCGAAGGGGAGGTAGCGAGGGAAAGGGATCGAGGGATCGAGGGATCGAGGGATCGAGGGACTTCAGTTCGGGTGCGATGCGAGGGTGCGATGCGAGGGTGCCACGGCCATTTTGGCCGTGCAAACGTGCAGCGCATCCCCGCACGGCCTGGAAGGCCGTGGCACCCTCGCGCCGTGGCACCCTCGCGCCGTGGCACCCTCGAGCCGTGGCACTCGTCGTGCCGTGACACCCTCGCGCCGTGGCACCCGTCACTCCGCCGGCAACCTGACGTCCGGCGCCTCCATGATGGCGCCGACAATGCTGAACGCCTCCCCGTCGTACCAGTAGAGCGCCAACTGGCGAAAGCGACGCGCCAGCGCGATGCACTCGTGCCGGGGGAACGGAACGGCGAAGCCGGGCTCGTAGTGGCGCTCGTCGCGCGAGTAACCGTCCGCTCGCACCGGAACCAGGCCGTTCCGCTCGACCTGCACCCGGAGTGCCTCCTGGGCCGCCCGATTGGCTTCGCTCGTTGCCAGCCGTCCTGCTGGATTCGCCGCGGTGACCACCCCGAACCCGCGACCGAGGCCAAGCTCGCGCAGGCGATCGTGCTGGGCGCGCGAGAGCGGAAGCGACAGGTCGACCTCGAGGACTGGTGCGGCACCGATTCGCAGGAGCGCCGTCGCGTATTGCCGCCACCTCGGATCCTGCTCGGAAGGCACGTCTATCGGCCCCTTGCCGCAGACGCGCCTTGTGGAGGTCTGACCTCCAGCGCGGCGTCCACGTTCGCCGCCAGGTGCGCCAGACTCAGGCCGCCGATCACCAGCGCGTCCACACTCGCGTTGCCCAGACAGAATCGGATCGCTTCGTCGGCGGGCAAGTGGCCCGAATCGAGTCCCTTCTTCACCAGGATGCCGACGCCGCGGGCCCGGGCCTCCTCGATGACCGTTTCGTGCGAACGGTCGCGGGCGCTGAAGGCGACCATGAGCACATCCGCCCACTCCATCGCGACTCGGGCTCCTTCGGGCGTCTTTCCCGAGAAGCCCACCGCGCGAACCAGTCCCTCGTCGCGTGCGGCCAGAACGGCCCGCACCGCGCCGCCCTCGCGCAGGATCTCGACATCGCGTCCGTCGGAGTGAACCAGGAGCATGTCGGGCGGTCCGCCCAGGAGACCGATGCTGCGATCGATGCTCCGTCGCGCGCCGTCCTCCGAGAAGTCGAAGTGCGATCGACCGTCCTCGAATCGTTCGCCCACCTTGGTGGAGAGCACGAACGCATCGCGACGGGCCTTCAGCGCGGCACCGATCCGCGCCTCGCTCAAGCCGTAGGCCGGCGCCGTGTCGATCAGGCGTATCCCGAGATCCAGGACGCCGTGCAGAACGGCCGCCGACTCGAGATCGCTCGGAAGGTCGTATCGGTCCGGATACTTGGCGCCCTCGTTGCGGCCGATCTTGAAGGCGCCGAAGCCGATCGGCGTCACGGCGAGTCCCGTGCGGCCCAACGGACGGAGCGGCAGGCGGGGACGGTCGCTCAACGGCGCACCCACTGCTCGGCCGCGTCCCAGGGAGCCAATGCCACCATTGGTCGCGGGAAGTCCGCCCCGATTGGCCCGCAGATCCTTCGGGCCGGGTCCGCCTCCGGCAGTTGGGCCAGGATCAGCTCCGCGAGCCGGGGGACCAGCGCCAGCTTCGTGGGCCACACCGTGAGCACATTGCCGCCGGACGGCCCCACCACCTGGGCGTCGTCGGGACGCAGGCCACCCGTGGTCGCCGCCTCGGCACGGTCCACACGATACGTGGCCCATTCCGCGTCGTGCAGATCGACGCCCGGCAGCACCGCATCGAGCTCCTCCGCGGCCCGTTCGACCAGCATGGGGGCATCCATCGACACGCCGTCCTCCGCCAACTGGCCGCCGATCTGCCAGACGGTGCGTTCGCGGTGATCGAGGGCGGAGGTGATCGTGACCCGCGTGCGGGCGCCATCGACGCAGTGGCCGTTCAGGTACGGCAGCTCGCCGCGGACCATCGTCATGTGCAGGGGACGCCGCTGCATGGTCTGCGGATCGAGGCCGGCCATTTCGCGCAGACCCGCGTTCCCCACTCCCGCGGCGAACACCACGGCCGCGGGCGCCAAGTCGAGCACGTCTCCCGAGTCGGGGTTGATCAGCGAGATCGTCCGGACGCGACCCGGACCCTCGCAGCGCAACTCCAGGCCGCTGCGGGCATCGATGCGTAGGATCCGTTCGCGATGGCGGCCGGAGAGGTCGTGCAGCAGCGAAACCGGATCGATCACCTGCTCGTCGATCCGCGCCACCGTTCCGGGACAGTCGCGCAGCTCGGGCGGCCGGCTGTCCCGATCCAACGGGGCGGGCGTGACCCGCAGCCCGGCACGGGCGCCGATCATGCCGATCGCGGACACCAGCGAACGCGTTTGCCAGAGATGGCAGGCGTGGGCACGGATCCGGGTGCCCTCGAGTTCGGGCGGTCGTTCGCCGGCCAGGCACGCTCGCCAGACCGTCGGCATCGCCGCGATGTTCGAGGCGCTGGAGGTCAGGAGTCCCCGCAGCGTGTACTTGAAGCCTCCGTGGATGATGCCCTGGGCAGCCACCGTTTGGCCGCGACCAAGCTCGTTCGCTTCCAGGAGCATGGCCGAGCGGCCGCTCCGGACGAGTTCGTCCAGCGTCCAGAGCCCGGCAGCGCCGCCGCCGAGGATCACGCAGTCGATGGGAACGGGGGCAGGCAAGGCGCGGAGGAGATCGTGGGGCTCGCCGCGACGAGGAGCGGCGTTACGAGTATCTTTCACGGTTCGGGACGCGATTGCCACCGAACTCTCCCCGATCCTGTCCGATCTCCCGATCCTTCACCCTCATCCGCCATGCCATACACCGCTGTTCTCATTCCCGGCGACGGGATCGGCCCGGAAGTCACCGAAGCCACCCGCCGCGTGCTTTCCGCGGCCGGGGTCCCGATCACCTGGGTCGAACGCCACGCCGGCGTGGCCGCGCTCGATCGGGGTGCCGATTCGGTCCTGCCCAAGGCGACGATCGATGCCATCGTCGAACACGGCATCGCCCTGAAGGGACCCTGCACCACTCCCGTGGGCGGCGGCTTCTCGTCGATCAACGTCGCCCTGCGGAAGAAGCTGAACCTCTACGCCGCCGTACGTCCGGTCCGGTCCATGCCCGGGGTGAAGACCCGGTTCGAGAACGTGGACCTCGTCGTCGTACGCGAGAACACGGAGGGGCTGTATTCGGGCATCGAGAACGTGATCACCGACGGCGTCATCACCTCGTTGAAGGTCGCCACGGAGGAGGCGTGCCGGCGCATCTCCCGGTTCGCGTTCCGCTATGCCGTGCATCGCCATCGCAAGAAGGTCACGGTGTTCCACAAGGCGAACATCATGAAGCTCACCGACGGCCTGTTCCTGCGCTGTGCCAAGGAGATTCACGAGGCCGACTATCCCCAGATCCAGTACGAGGAGCACATCATCGACGCCGCCTGCATGCGGCTGGTGCAGGACCCGACGCGCTACGAGGTGATCCTCTGCGAGAACCTCTACGGCGACGTGATCAGCGACCTGTGCGCCGGCCTGGTCGGCGGGCTGGGCGTCACCCCCGGCGCCAACTTCGGCGACCAGCACGCGGTCTTCGAGGCGGTGCACGGCTCCGCGCCCGACATCGCCGGACAGGACCTGGCGAATCCCCTGGCGCTCCTGATGAGCGCGGTCATGATGCTCAACCACATGGGGAACATCCACCGCGACGAGAGCCTGCGACGCATCGCCGGCCGCGTCCGGGCCGCCTACGACGTGTGCCTCACCGAAGGCGAAACGACCCGGGATCTCGGCGGATCGCTGGGCACCAGCGGATTCGCCGACGCCGTAATTCGTCGGCTCGGCGGCGCCTGACCGGCCCACGCGGCCGCGCGGCGGTTGACGGTTCGCGGAGGATGCTGTCTGATACTCGGCTTCCTCGGCCACTCCAGCCCCGGTACCAACCGGCTTCGCGGGTGCGGCACGGCCGGGGACGGTGCCTTGGCGCCTGACCTGCCACAGCGCGGACACCGAAATTCCTTCGCACACCAGAGCCAACGAAAGGTCCTTGCCATGAGCGTTCTCCGATCCGTCCTTCGCGCCACCGTCGCCGCCTCCGCCCTGGCGGGCGGGCTGGTCTCGCTGACCGCCTGCGACACTCCGCAGGCCGTCGAGCCACGAGCCATCCGCACCGCGGACGACCTCGTTCGCACGCTCGAATCGGGCCGGTCCCAGATCGACGTCGTGATCGAGTCGCTGCAGAACCTCCGCTTCGGCCCCGCCGATCAGCGAACGGCGAACTTCCGGACCTTCTCGAGCAACCTCACCCAGCTCGACGTCCTCGCGTCGTCGGCCGGAGCCGAAGGTCGACGGATGCGGCAACTGGGCATGGACTACTTCAACGCCTGGACCGGAGTCGCGGCCCGCGGCACCCCGGACGAGCGTCGCGAGACGGCGCCCCGGATCCAGATGGCCGACCAGCGGTACCAGAACATCCTCGACTTCATGACGCAGCTTCGCTGGAGCTTCGCCGACCTGGAGTCCGACCTCATGCAGATCGAGCGCTCGCTGCCCGGCAACCTGACCGATCAGGGCCTCCAGGCGATCGATCCGATCATGTCGGGCCTTGGACTCAAGGCGGCGAACACCCGGAACCTGATCGACCGCCTTGTCGAGCAGATCAACGCGGTCACCAGCGCTCGGCGATGACCGGATGGCGGCTCCGCTGGGATCGCCGGCTCCGCCGACTCGAAACTGAGGACACGGCGGGGAACGGCGGGCGGGGGCCCGCCGGAGCTCGACGGGCCGACCCGGCTGCGCCAGGATCGACCCGCAGGAGATCGTGAACACAACAACCGTCCGACCTCGGACGGTTGTTGTGCAATTGATAGGTCTCGTGCGGGTCGATCCTCGCCGGCGAGGGCGGCCGTCTTGAATCCGACGGGCCCCGCCCGCCGTCCTCATTCCCGAGTCGGCGGAGCCGACGCTCCCGTCACGGCTCCTGGTCCGCCTCCAGGGCCGCGGCCAGTTCCGTCCGCAGGCGCGAAGGACGCTCGGTCTCGACCAGTGGCGGCTCGATCTCGTCCCGGTCGTCGCCGGGGGAGTGGCCGTTGGCGGTCGTCGCCAGCGCCGCCGCCTCCGCGGCCGCTTCTTCGCGTTCGGCCTTGTCGAGCGCCGACTTGCTGATCGTGCCGCCGTGACCGACCTCCTCGAAGCGCACGTTGACGCGCTTGCTCACGCCGCGCTCCTGCATCGTGATGCCGTAGAGCTGGTCGCAGGCCTGCATGGTGCGCTTGTGGTGCGTGATCACGATGAAGTGGCACTGCTCCAGGAACGGACGCAGCGAGTGGCAGAACCGCTCGACGTTGGCGTCGTCCAGGGCGGCATCCACCTCGTCGAGCACGCAGAACGGCGAGGGCTTGCTCTGGAAGATCGCCATCAGGAGCGCGACCGCGGTCATGGTCTTCTCGCCGCCCGAGAGCTGGCTGATCAAGCGGGGCTGCTTGCCGGGCGGCTTGGCCCGGATCTCGATGCCCGCGTCCAGCGCGTCGATCGGCTGGCCGTCCGGTCCCTCCTCGATGAGGAGAAGTTCGGCGCTCCCGCCGCCGAAGAGCTGGCGGAACGTGCCGTTGGGCCCGGCGAAGTGCTCCTTCACCGCGGCGAACGTCTCCGCGAAGCGGGTGCGGCACACCTCGTCGAGCTCGTTCACCAGTGCCGTGAGCTGCTCGCGGGCCTGATCGATGTCCTCGACCTGTCGGACGAGATCCTCGTTCCGCGCCTCGAGCTGGTGCTCCTCCTCGATGGCATCGAGGTTCACGTTCCCGAGCCGCCGGATCTCCTCCCGCAGGGCGTCCGACTCCTCCGCCGCGGCCGCGCGATCGACGGGGACGAAGCCCTCCGCCTCGCGCTCGGCGCGATGCGCCGGGTACGCCTCGGGCAGGTTCAGGTCGATCTCCTCGAGCGTGCGGGCCAGCAGCGCATCGCGGTGGATCTCCCGCTCGCGTCTGGACATCTCCGACGTGCCGTACGCCGACTCGACCTCGCGCATGCGCCCGCGGACGGAACCCAGTCGCTCCGCCTCCTTGGCCACCTCCGCGTCGGCGACCGACAACCGCTCCGCCAGGGCGCCGAACGTCTCGACCATCCCGGCCAGCTTCGTGTCCGCCTCGGCGATCTGCCGTTGCGCGTCCTCGATGCCGGAGCGGAACCGCTCGAGCGCCTCGCTGCGCCGCTCGAGCTGCTGCATCGCCAGCTCGTGCTGGCGCTGGGCGTCCTCGAGCCGGTGCCCGAGGTGCCGGCGCTCGCGGCGCACCGCCTCCAACTGCTCCGTCACCTGACCGAGGCGCACGCGTGCGGCCGTCCACCGCTCGCTCGCCTGATCGAGTTCCGTCCGCGCCGCCGACAGGCCCTGCTTGGCCCGCTCCGACTCGGCGTGCTGTTCGGCCAGCAGGCGGCTCATGGCCTCGACCTTGGCGGCGAGGTCGTCCTGTTCCGTGCGGAACTCGCCGGCGCGTCCGCTCAGCTCGGAGCGTTCGTCCACGATCCGGCCCATGTCCTTTTCCGTTCGAGCAATGTCCGCCTCGGCCCGCTGCTGCTGGTAGCCGGCCTCGACCAGTCGCCGCCGCGCGGCTTGCAACTGTTCGCCCAGGATCTCCTGCTCGCGCCGCGTGGCGTCGCTCTCCGCGGCCACCGCCTCCGCCTCCGCCTGGAGCGCCGCCATGGCGCTCCGCAACTGCTCCGTCCGTTCGGCGAGTTCGGTCATCTCCGCGTTGCGGGCCAGCCACCCCGTGCCCGCCAGCGCCGCGTTGGCCCCGATCGCGACCCGGCCGTCGGCCTCGAGCACGTCGCCGACGTCGGTGACGAAGCGGCAGCCCCGCATGGGGCCCGCGGCCAGGAGCAGTGCCGTCTCGATCGAGGGCACGAGGAAGGTGCGACCGAGGAGACGGCGAACGACCGCGAGGGCCTCCGGCGTCACCCGCACCAGCTCGAGCAGCGGCGTCACGCCGTCGGGCACCGTGGGCGGGGGGTGATCGTCCCCCGCGTCCGATCCCACGAGCTCGGCGCGCGGCGCGAGGGCCCGGATGGGAGCGAATGCCACGCGACCCTGGAGCGTTCGAACGTCGTCCGCGTAGGGCTCCAGATCGGCCACGCGCTCGATCAACAGGAGCTCGAGATGGGGACCCATCGCCGCCTCGACGGCGGCGGCGTGGGCACGGTCGGTTTCGATGGCGTCGGCGAGCAGGCCGTGCACGAAGGGGAACCGGTCGGGTTCGGCCAGCACCGTGCGCACGGCGTCGGCCAGTCCCTCGCCCGCCTCGTGCATCTCCTCGAGCAGTCGGCGCCTCGAATCGATGCGGGCGAGATCGTGCCGCAGCTCCGCCAGCTCGCCCGTGAGCTCGCCGTGCCTGGTGCCGAGCGAGGCGGCGGATTGCGCCTGGCGATGGAGGTTCGCCTCGAGCAGTTCCACCGCGTCCGTTTCCACCTGCGCGGCGACGACCGCCTGGATGCGGGCCACGCGGGCGCGATCGACCTCGTCCGCCAACGGCGCGAGCCGGTCTTCCAGGCGCTGAACCTGTTCGAGCAGCGCGTGGCGACGCGTTTCGAGCGCCGTGGCGCGGGACTGGATCTGCGCCCGGTCGCGTTCGATCCCCAAGGCGGCGGCGATCAGCCGGTCGGCCAGGGCCTGCGCATCGACGGCCCGCCGCTCGAGGCCGGCCCGGACCTGCGCCGCCTCGCTCGATTCGCGCTCCGCGTCGGCAAGCAGCGCTTCCTGGGCCGCAACCGCCTGCTCGCCCTCCTCGATCGATCCGCCCAGCGACTCCACCTCGGCGGCGTGCCGCTCGGCGCGCTCGCGATCCTCGCCGATGTGCTGCTCGGCCTCGGCGAGGTTGCGCCGGTTCACTTCGAGCATCGCCTCGCCGTTCTTGCGAATGCCGGTCGTTTCGACGCGCTCCCGTTCGAGGGCCCGCTGCTCCTCGAGGATCGCGTGGCGCGCGAGCTCCGCCGCCTGCTTCGCATCCTCGGCGGCGGCGAGCTCGACCGCGGCCTCGCTGCGCACGCGTTCGAGCTCCTCGAGGCGGGCCTCGAGCTCGGCCAGGGCCGTGACGTGCTCGTGGTAGAGGTCCAGCGAGAGATCGGTGCGGAGACTGCGACGCCGCTCGTCGAGATCGCGGAAGCGGCGTGCCTTCTCGGCCTGGCTCTTGACGATCCGGAGGCGCCGCTCCGTGCTGGCAAGCTGCTCGCGCACGAGCAGAAGGTTCGATTCGGCCTGCTCGAGCTTGCGGGCGGTCTCGATCTTCCGCTGGCGGAAGCGAGCCACGCCGGCCGCCTCCTCGATCAGCTCGCGGCGCTCGACCGGATTGGCGAGCAGCATGGCATCGACCTTCCCCTGCTCGATGATCGAGTAGGCGTCGGTGCCGACACCGGTGTCGAGGAAGAGCTCCTTGATGTCGCGAAGGCGCACCTTGCGCCCGTTGATCAGGTACTCCGAGCGGCCGTCGGTGTAGAGCCGGCGGGTCACATCGACCTGCTCCGAATCGACCGGGAGGCTTCGGCGGCGCTCCGGGTCGGTCTCGTCCGGATGACGGATCGGGTTGTCGAAGGTGAGCGTGACCGATGCCTGTCCCAGCGGCTTGCGGGTGGCGCTGCCGGCGAAGATCACATCGAGCATGGCGCCGCCGCGAAGGCTCTTCGCCGAGCGCTCGCCCAGCACCCATTTGATGCCGTCCACGACGTTCGACTTTCCGCACCCGTTGGGACCGACAATGCCGGTGATGGGGGCGTCGAAGCGGAACTCGGTGGGGTTGGCGAAGCTCTTGAAGCCGGCGAGGGTGAGCTTGGCGAGCCGCATCGGAAGAGTGACCTCCTTGTCCGTCCGTGGCGGCTCCCGCCATGGAGCCGCCTGCGGCCAGCCAGCGGGCCTCCGCCCGCCGCAGCCACGCCGCTGGTCAGCGGGGGACTATATCACGTGGAACGCCCGCGCCGCCCACATCTCCCCCAGATGTTGGGGGTTGGAGTGATCCGAGATCGCTCGGTGGTGCCGAACCGTCGTCGAGACCCGGCTTGAGATAGTCGAAGTCCGGATCGGAGAACTCCGGCCGTTCCTCCTCGCCCCCACCCTCGGACTCGACCCGGAGGATGGCCGCGAGGATCCGGTCCTGCTCGGACTTGAAGTCCGCCCGCAGGAACTGCTTGCGCCAGATCTCCGCCAACGCGCCCACCGTCTCCCCGTAGCTCAGGTCGAGCCCCGAACGGGGATCCTCGACACTCGTCCGGTGGGCCAGGAACTGGATGAACGCGGCGAGATCGACCGGGGCGTCCAGCATCACCGGGGCGACGGAACGCGGCTTGCGGTAGTAGACCTCGAGGAGATCGTCCCCGAGATCGCCCTTGATCATGAGCCGGTTGTCCCAGATCCGCAGTGTGATGGGGCGTTCGACCTTCAGGTCGTCGCCGAAGACGGCCAGGGTGGGACGCCCGGTCTGGGCCAGGTAGATCAGCGGCCGCTCGGAGGGAATCACGAACAGGTCGAACTTCCCGTCCGCGGGCAGGAGCCGAAGCATCGGATCGTGCCGCTTCACCAGCGCGTCGAAGGCCGCGAGGCGAATGTCCACGTTCTCGTTGTCGAGGAGCTTGCGCAGCTCGAGATCGACGTTCGGATTGAAGCCCATGTCGCCGAGGAGCGAGATCGCCTCGTTCTGCGTCTCGAAGGAGGCGCTGTTCGCCATCGCCACCAGGTGCGGCACGACCAGCGCATCGTTGAGATGCGCACCCGCCTGGAGCGCGGCCAGGCGCGGCCGCTCCTCGGGATAGTCGTAGAGCGGCTGGATGACCGGAAGCACCCGCACGCCCAGCGCCTGCCATCGCCAGGCGGCGTCCCCGGCATAGCTCGGCGTCGCCTGCACGGCGCGGCGGATCTGCATGCCGATCGCTTCGGGGGCGTCGAGGCTGAGGCTCGTGTGCATCAGCAGCTCGATGAACTCCCGCGTGCGGCCGTAGTAGGACGGGGGAACGGTGATCTGGATGGACGAGCCCGACTCGCCGTGCGCCGTGAGATCCTCCTGGCGAGGCTCGCGGGGGAAGGTCGTGTTCACCGCCGACTGCACGGTGGACGCGCGGTTGTGGCTGGGCGTGAGCAGGCGCAGCTTGAGCGGCATGTCCTTGATGGTCTTGCCGCCGTCGAGGATGCGTCCCGAGATCGGCTGGATCTTGCCCGGATCGAGGTAGGGGTTCACGAAGATCGGGCCGTTGGCGATGGACAGGGCGAACGCCTGCCGGCTGCCAGCGCTCAGCACGCCGGGGCGCAGATCGCAGCTGTAGAGCCGGCCGCCCTCGAGACTCGTCGTCGAGGTTCCGGGCGCGGCATAGACGCGCACGTCGAATCGCGTTCCGGTCGGCGCACCGGCCGGCACCACGCCCTCGACCACGACCACCGCCGTGTCGAGCGAGTCGAGAAGCTCGTCGGGGGTGAACTCGTCGAAGGGCGGAAGGCCCACGCCGCGCTTGCCCATCTCGCGGATCATGAACGCCCGCACATCGGTGGGCACGCTGCGCGAGCCGGTGCCGTTGAGCCCGACCACGAGTCCGAATCCCCGGACGACGACATCCGCGTAGCCCAGGAGAATCGCCTCGCCGCCGACGGTGCCGCGCATGATCTGGGGCACTTCCAGGCCGATGGCGGCGGCATCGATGCGGGAGGACTCGGGACGCGGCGTGGCCTTCTCGATGTTGTCGCACGCGGCCAGCGACACGGCGAGCGGAAGGAGGGCCAGAACGGGAGCCAGAAGTGGACGCATGTTCGCTCGGGACAGGCAAGAGCCGGCGGCCGGGGCGACGACCGCAGCGGCAGGACGCCTTGAGGTGAAGCCACTTAAGGTACCGGCCCACGCGCCGTGGTCAACGACAGGCTCCGGGAACAGGAGGCTGGCGAAGGGCGGACCGGCAAACGGGGGGTCAGCCGCGGGCCGCGGCGGGGGGAACCGGGGCGGCCGCCATCTGAAGCACCGCCTCGATCACCTGGCCGATGCCCTGGTCCACCTCGCCGATGCCTCTGGCGCTCATGTAGGCGGGCGTGCTGACCACGCGCAGTCGCTCGTCGATGCAGATGTCGTCGGCCTGCCGCTCGGCGTGTCCGGCGCCCATGGCCCGGATGGCCCGCGCGGTCTGCGTGTCGTTTCCGATCGTGACCTCGACGCCCGGGAGGAGCCGGGCCGCGATGACCGGGCTGATGCACAGGACCCCGATCGGACGGCCGGCGCGGTGCGCCTCGCTCAAGACCCGTTCGACCCCGGGATCGACGGCGCACGCCTCCCCGCGCGACGCGAAGTCGGACAGGTTCTTGGCGGCGCCGAACCCGCCGGGCAGCACCACCGCATCGAACGCGGCACCGTCGATCGAGGCGAGATCCGCGATCTTCCCGCGGGCGATCCGCGCCGACTCGACGAGGACATTGCGTGTCTCGCCCGTCGGCTCGCCGGAGAGGTGATCGACCACGTGCATCTGCGGCTTGTCGGGCGCCGCCATGACGACTTCAGCGCCGCACCGGTCGGGATGCAGCAGGGTGAGAACCGCTTCGTGGATCTCCGAGCCGTCGTACAC
>JAGQOG010000337.1 GCA_020427695.1 Phycisphaerales bacterium | reverse complement strand
TCGGCATCAACCGCGTCAAGGACGCACAGGGGAAAAAGCACACGGTGGGAGACGTGTCGTTCGACGAGGTCGCCGAGGTCGCGGGCTGGATCTCGCCCGTCCCCGGCGGGGTCGGTCCCATGACCGTCGCCATGCTGCTGCGGAACACGGTCGAGGCGGCGGAGGGTTGAGCGAGGCGACACGAGCGGTGCCGCGACGCCGACGATCCGGCGTACTGCGTGCGCTCGGGAGCCTCGTCGTGCTGGCGCTTCTCGCCGCGGGCGCGGTCTGGGTCGCTGGACGCTTTGCCAAGGGCCTGATCGAGGCCCTGTGCAGTCCGTGGGCCTTCCAGTGCTGGCTTGCGTTTCTCGTCTCGGCGCCGCTGCTGCTGCTGGCCCGGCGGTGGTGGTTCGCCACGCTGGCGTTGGCCCTGCTCGCCTGGTCCACGCCCATGGCGCTGGTCGGCGACCTGTCGCTCGGGCCGGTGGGCACGGGTTCGACCGTCGGCAACGGCGCGCTGCTGAAGGTCCTTCATGTCAATCTCGACGGCACCAGTCCGCCGACGGCAGGAGGCGTCGAGTGGATCTCGAGGACGGAGGCCGACCTGGTCGTCCTCGAGGAGTTGAGCCCCGCCTGGTGGACGGCGCTCGCCGGCTGGTCCGAGCAATTCCCTTACCAACTGGTCGATCCCGCTCCGGGCGTGACTGGTATCGGCGTGCTTTCGCGATGGCCGATCACTGCCGAGTTCAGGCAGCCGGCGGCAGGAGGATTCCCCTTCATCGACGCGACGGTGGACCTTTCGGGCGCTCCGCTTCGCGTGCTCGCGGTGCATCCCGTGCCGCCGGTGCGTGCCGACGCGGTTGCCCGGCGCAATGCCCACCTGGAGGAGATCGCGGAGCAGGCAGTCCGCGCGCAAGGTCCCTGCGTGGTGATCGGCGACCTCAACGAGACGCCGTATGGTGCGCCGATGCGCGTGCTTCTCGAGCATTCGGGCCTCCGCTCCGCCCGCGAAGGACGCGGGCGCCTGCCGACCTGGCCGGTGCACCTGCCGGCGATCGAACGACGAACTCCGACGTGGCTGATGATCCCGATCGACCACGTGCTGGTGTCGCCCGAGGTCGGCGTGGAGTCGTTCGAGACCGGTCCCGCGATCGGCTCCGATCACCTGCCCGTGATGGCCACGCTGCGGGTGGGTGCCGTGGCCGTCGGGTGCCACGGCCTCGGGTGCCACGGCCTTTCAGGCCGTGACGAACGGGTGATGTACATTCGCACGGCCTAGAAGGCCGTGGCCCCCCTGTGTCTGTGGCACCCCCGGCGGGAGGATGCCGTCGCCGCCCCAAGACGCCCGATTCGCAATGACGGCGCGGGGTCGGCGTTGGGTCTTGCATGCCGGTCCGGCGATTCCGCGGGGCCCGGATGTCCGACGACGGAGTTGCGTCATGCGCCTGTTTCCGTGTCAGTTGGTCTTGGTCGTCGGCGTGCTGGCCGTTGCGTGGGCGGCGATCGGAGGTTCGATCGTCGCTCAGGAATCGGTACGCGACGGCGCCGTAATCGCGTTTGATCCGCCGGCGTTGGAGCTTGGCGAGGTCGAGGCGGGCGATCGCTTGATGCCCACGGTGAAGGTCGCGAACATCGTCGATCGGCCGGTCACCGTGGACTACGTCTTCGGCTCGGGATCGACAACGGGTTCGTGGAGCCCCGTCACACCGTTCACGTTCGGTCCGGGGGAGTCGATCGAGGTGCCGTTCAGGTTCCTTGTTCCCCCGCGTCAGGGCAACGCGTTCAGCAAGCGTATCTGCTTCCGTACCGACGACCGCGACCATCCACTCGCCGTCCTCACGGTGAACGGGAGCGTCCCGCTGAAGATCGCCGTGGAGCCCGACCAGGTGGCCGCGTGTCGCGACGATCCGGAAACGGGGACGATCACCCTTCGGGCCGTGGATGGACAGGCGTTTCGCATCCTCCACGCGAACCCACCGATCGTGCGGGACCTTCCAACGGACCGTCGGGTCGAGCACACCCTCCACATCGACTGGCCGGCGTGGGCGGCCCGCGGTGAGTATCCGGTCGCCGTCGCGTTGGTGACGAGCCACCCTGAACTCATGAAGGCCACGGTGCTCATCTCTCTCGACCGGGTCCTTGCGCAGGCCGGAGAGGAGTCGCAGGAGGGGAACGATCGAGGCCAAGCCGCTCCCTTACTTCTGGCCGCTGTCCGATCAGCCGACTTGGCCGCGCTTGCCTCGGCGCTTGAGGCGGGCGCCGATGTCAATCGGATGTACGGACGCTCGACACG
>JAGQOG010000336.1 GCA_020427695.1 Phycisphaerales bacterium | reverse complement strand
GCGCGGGTGCCACGGCCTTCCAGGCCGTGCGGCGAGGCGTTGCACGTTCGACACGGCCAGGATGGCCGTGGCACCCGGCGTGCGCGAAGCGCGGGTGCCACGGCCTTTCAGGCCGTGCGGCGAGGCGTTGCAGGTTCGTCACGGCCAGGATGGCCGTGGCACCCGGCGTGCGCGATGCGCGGGTGCCACGGCCTTCCAGGCCGTGCGGCGAGGCGTTGCACGTTCGACACGGCCAGGATGGCCGTGGCACCCGGCGTGCGCGATGCGAGGGTGCCACGGCCTTCCAGGCCGTGCGGCAAGGCGTTGCACGTTCGTCACGGCCAGGATGGCCGTGGCACCCGCGTGCGTGGCACCCCGCCTCAATGCCTCGAGGCCTGGCCGTTCTTCAACACCTCCCACACCTCCCTCACCACCCAACTCATGTTCCTCGTTGCGGTCGCGGTTCGGCTGGCGAGATGGGGGAACAGGTGGGCGTTGGGGAGGGGCAGCAGGGGATCGCGATCGGTGAACGGTTCGCGTTCGTGGACGTCGAGCAGGGCAAGCGCCGACGAGTGGTCCTTCAGGAACGCGGCCAGGGCGTGCGGATCGATCACGAAGCCGCGGCTGGTGTTGATCAGGACGGAGTTCGGCCGGAGCCGACGCAGCAGCGCCTCGCCGACGAAGTGCCGGTTCGACGCTCGGCCGTCCACGTGCACGCTCAGCACGTCGGACCGTTCGAAGAGGGCCTCGACGGGAACCGGTACGGCACCGTGGCGAGCGGAGGGGTCGATCGGCAACAGGTCGTTGAAGAGGACGCGCATCCCGATCGCCCTCGCCACCTCGGCCAGGCGCCGTCCGATTCGGCCGAGGCCCAGAATGCCGAGCGTGCACTCGTCGAGCTGGCGCTGCCCGACGATCTCCGTGCGCAGTCGGCGCCACTCCTCCTCCGACACGGCGTGGTCGAGCGCCGCACGCGGGCGCAGCGCATCGCAAAGGAGCGCGAGAACGTACTCGACCACGGCCTGCGTGTTCGCGTCCGGCGTGCTGACGACCGCAATCCCGCGTTGACGGCATTCCTCCACATCGATGTTGTCGAGCCCGACGCCGGCGCGACCGACCACCCGCAGGCGCGGGGCCGCGGCAAGGAGTTGCGCATCGACGATGGTGTAGGTGCGGACCACCAGGCCCTCGGCCTCGGCCAGAAGTGCCTGGAATCCCGGATCGTCGGTGCGGCAGGCCACCAACCGGCAACGGTCGCGCAGCCACGTGGTCGCCTCGTCGTCGAGCGGCTCGGTCTGGAGCACGAGCGGTCCGTCGGGCATCCCGCCATGGTAAGCGGCCCGACACGTCTCCCGCGGGTCGGCGGAACGCCCCTCTGTGTGGATGACCACTCGCCCCGACTCCCCAAGGTGTCCACGCTTCCCACAAGGGTCGGCATGGGCATTGACACGGGCGCGTCATGCCCAGTAGATTCGAACCTCTCGGCGTTGAGTGATATCCGGGGCGTGGAACATGCCGAATCGTTCCTGCCATTCCGGTCCCTCCGGGGACCGGACGCTTCTGTACCGACCCAACCAATCTTGGAGGCGCTTCATGAACAAGGGCGAGCTGATCGAGGCCCTCGCGGCGGAACTGGGGGAGTCGAAGGTGAACGCGACGAAGGCGGTCGATGCGGTCATCCGCACGATCACGCAGGGCATTCAGCGCGACGGGGCGGTGTCGATCACGGGATTCGGCAGCTTCACGAAGCGGAACCGCGCCGCCCGCATGGGACGGAACCCCGTCACCAAGGAACCGATCGAGATCAAGGCCTCGACGACCGTGGGGTTCAAGCCGAGCCAGAATCTGAAGGACACGCTCTAGTCGGCGCGGGTCCCGCGGCCGCGGGTGCCACGGCCCCGGGTGCCACGGCCTTCCAGGCCGTGTGGAACGCAAACGGACCTTCGTCACGGCCAAGATGGCCGGGTGCCACGGCCTTCCAGGCCGTGTGGGACGCAGACGGACCTTCGTCACGGCCAAGATGGCCGGGTGCCACGGCCTTCCAGGCCGTGTGGGACGCAG
>JAGQOG010000335.1 GCA_020427695.1 Phycisphaerales bacterium | reverse complement strand
CTGCTCCTCCGCTTTGCCCGCCAGGATCCCGGTACCGATCGTCGTCTGGTCGAGGTCGAGCGGCACCTCGGCGTTCATGGGACCCGGCTCGAGCACACGGAGGATGCCAGCTCCGGCAACCTGGACATCGAGCACGCGCCGAGGCGGCGACGTGAAGAGGAACGGGGAGTCCTTGCCCCCGATCCACACGCGGCCGACCTGGGTCCATCGCACCTCCGCAGGAGTGGCCGCGAGCGCTTCGGGGAGGATGTCCAGCTGCCGTTCCGGCCAGGCGAGGGTGCAGTCGGCATGGCTGGCAACCCGTCCTGGGGCGGCCGTGGAACGAACGACGCAGCCGGAGAACGTGCCCGTCACCAGCAGCGGCAGGAGGAACCGAGCGACCCTATCAAGGCCAGGCTTCACCGCACCATTGTGCGCCAACGCACTTGGAGAGGCGGAACCGATCGTTGAAGATGCGGAAGGATGGGGGCTCTGGGGTGAGGCCGGGGTGCCGTGGGCGCCTGAGCAGGGGCGGCACCGCGACCGCCGCCGGGCCTTGTGCTGGCAATTCACTGATTCCGGCGACAGCCTGTATCTGGCGGGTCCCTTCCGGGCACATGTTCACTCGGAGCGGCCCCGCGAGGCGTGCGGCTCCATCACGCCCCCCGCGCACGGCTTGGCCGTGCCATGCGGAAAGGAGAGACTGCGATGACGTCCCCCCGCAGCACACGAGCGAGGAACGCGGCGCTGGCCGTGGCAACGTTCGGTGCGATCGGCCTGATGGCGATGCGCCTCGGCGGTTCGCCGACGCCGCTCGCGCCAGCTCCCAAGGGTCCCGAGCCGCTGACGCCACCCGGACCCTACGTCGCGTTCGGATACAACGATCTCGGCATGCACTGTTCGCAGGAGGACTACTCCGAGATCTGCATCCTGCCACCCTTCAACACGATGCGCGTTCAAGTGTTGCGTCGGGGCTCCGAGCCCGACATCCTCACGGAAGACGTCACGGTCTCCTACCGGATCCCCGGGCAGAGCCGTGCGGCGGACAAGTCCAACTTCTGGACGTACGCCGAGCCGCTGTTCGGTGTGGCATTGGCGCCAGACGTCGGCCTCACCGGCCACGGACTGACGGGGAACCTGACGCCCACGCCCCAGAACCACTGGGAGGTGACGGGCATTCCCGCCCTGCCGGTCACCGACTCGGGCCGACTCGATCCCTACCAGCTCGCGGAGATCAAGGTCACCGGCGAGCTCGGCACCTTCATCGCCCGACCGGTGGTGCCGGTCTCGAGCGAGATGAGCTGCAGCCTCTGCCACGGCGGCAACGGCGTGAGCATGGCGGGGGACATCCTCGCCAAGCATGACGCGGCGCACGGCACCACCCTGGTTGATCAGAAGCCGGTCCTGTGCGCGAGCTGCCACGCCGACCCGGCGCTCGGTGCCGATGGGGCTCCGTTCCTGCCCAACCTCTCCAAGGCGGTGCACGGCAAACATGCCGATCTGGTCGGCGGGCTCGGTCTCGACAACGAGTGCTACGCCTGCCACCCCGGCATCCGCACGCAGTGCCAGCGCGACATTCACCTGGCCAACGGCGTCGAGTGCATCGACTGCCATGGCGACATGAACGCCGTCGCCGATCCGAACCGGATTCCGTGGACCACGCTGCCCAAGTGCGGCGATTGCCACAGCCGGCCCGGATTCCAGTTCGAGCAGCCGGGCAAGCTCTTCAAGGACTCGATCGGCCACGGCGGCGTCCACTGCGCGGCATGCCATGGATCGCCGCACGCCATCACGCCGACCATCACGGCCGCGGACAACACGCAGGCGCTCAACCTCCAGGGACACACGGGCGTCATCAACACCTGCACCGTGTGCCACACCCAGACTCCCTCCGAATCCTTCTTCCACAGCGTCGACGACTGATGCTCCCGCCCCGGCCGCTGCGCCGGTGACGGAAAGGAGACAGGCATGACTTGCAACGACCTTCATCGCCGGATCGCGGGTATGGCCGCCCCGCTCGGCGTCCTCCTGATCCTCGGGGCCGCGGCGCACGCCACGCCGCCCTACACCATCCAGGATCTCGGCACGCTTGCCGGGCCCGACAACAAGATCGATCCCGGCAGCTTCGCCTTCGCACTCTCTTCGGGCGGAACCGTCGTCGGGTACTCGGTGACCGCGCTTCCCACCCGGAACTTCCATGGGTTCCGCTGGGTGAACGGCGTGCTCACTGATCTGCCCGTCGTCGGCTCCGACGCTCACAGCATGGCGTATGCCGTCAACGCAACGGGCGACGCCGTGGGCGTGTCGTACGCGCTCGGCGCCCTCGACGTGAACGGCGTCCGCTGGTCGGCGGACGGCACGACAACCCTGCTGGGACAGTTCGAGCCCCGCGACATCTCCGACAGCGGCGTGGTCGTGGGCGCGTTGCCGGTGGCGGGCCAGCTCGGCGTGACGCATGCCATCCGCTGGGTGAACGGCGCCATCACCGATCTCGGGACGCTCGGCGGTTCGCACAGCGCCGCCTTCGCGGTGAACGAGGCGGGTTGGATCGTCGGCGACAGCACGATCAACGGCTCGCTGGCCACGCGTGCCTTCCTCTGGCACGACGGAAACATGTCGAGCCTCGGCACGTTGGGCGGCGCGTCGAGCCATGCGCTCGCCATCAACGACGCCAACCAGGTGGCCGGCCTCGCGGATCTCGCCGACGGCACCCCCCACGCGGTGATCTGGCAACTCAACGGCGCCGGCCAGGTGGTCTCGACGACGGACCTCGGGGTCGTGAGCGGCACCTACAGCGCCGCGTACGCGATCGACTCCACCGGGAACGCGGTGGGCGCGTCCGACGGTCTCGCGGTCCTCTGGTCCGGCGGCGAGGTGTTCGACCTCAACACCCAAATCGATCCCCTCGGCGGATGGATCCTCACCCGCGCCACGGGCATCAGCGACGACGGCTGGATCGTGGGCCAGGGGAAGTACCTCGGGTTCCCGCGCGCATTCCTGATGAAGCCTGCCGGTGGCGTGTTCGGCGACCTCAACGGCGACGGTGCCGTCGATGGCGCCGATCTCGGTCTGCTCCTTGCCGCCTGGGGCAGCAAGGGCGGCGACGCCGATCTCGACGGCAACGGCATGGTCGATGGCGCCGATCTCGGCCTGCTGCTCGCCGCCTGGACGGGGTGAAAGGAAGATTCGGACCGAGGGGATGACGATCGAGGGATGTCCATCGACGGGTGGCCATCGACGGGTGCCACGGCCTTCCAGGCCGTGCGAAGATGCACTGAACGTTCGGCACGGCCAAGATGGCCGTGGCACCCGACAGGCGCCCGTCGACGGGTGTCCATCGACGGGTGCCACGGCCTT
>JAGQOG010000334.1 GCA_020427695.1 Phycisphaerales bacterium | reverse complement strand
CTGCTCGCTGTCGATCTTGACCATGGTCATCATCGCCTGCATGGCCTTGCCGGACTTGGCCGGGTCCGGATCGCCGATCAGGTCGATCAGCACCTTGGGATCGATCTGCCACGACACGCCGAAATGGTCGGTGATCCAGCCGCAGGCGACGGGCGTGCCGCCCGCCGCGACGAACTTCTCCCAGTACTCGTCCACCTGCTCCTGCGTGTCGCAGAGCACCGCGATCGAGATGCCCTGGCTGAACGCGAACTGCGGGCCGCCGTTGAGGGCGGTGAAGGCGCGGCCGTCAAGGGTGAAATCGACGGTCATCACGGCGCCGGTCTTGAAGGGCGACTGCGGTCCGAGGTCGGGATAGCGCGTGACGCGCGTGATCTTCGAGTTGGGGAAGACCGACGTGTAGAAGCGCGCCGCCTCCTCGGCCTGGTCGTTGAACGTCAGGAAGGTGTTGATCTGGGGCATCGGACCATCGTATCAGCCGCTCGGTCGACAACCCCGTGCGGCATCCGACACCTCGCCTCAGTCGACAGGCCAATTCTCGCTCCGGCAGCGCTTGGGTGCCGGAGCCACTTTGAAGAGTGTGAAGAGAAGACGCACGCCCAGGCTCGGTCGGCCCGTCTCCATGACCGACTTGAGCGTCTTGCAGATCAAGGCGGCGCCCTGAGCCATCTGCTTCAGCGACTTCGATCCCTCGATGGCGTCGCTCACGATGAGCGTGAACTGCGTGCCCTCGGCGACCTCCTCCAACTCGTACGTCACCCGACAGGGCGGATCGTCCATGTTGGTGAACCGGAACGTGTGGCTGAAGCGCTTCAGCGGGACGATCTCGAGGATCTCGCCCACCACACCGGTCATCCGACCGTTCGGCGTCCGCATCGCGAGCTTCGTGCCCGGGGCCAGGCCTCCCGGTCCAAGCGTCATGCGCGAGTTGAAGAAGCATGCGATCGGCGCATCGGTTCGCGTGATCTCGCTCCACACGTCCTGGATCGGGGCGCGGATGACGACCTTGTAGAGGGAGGGCGGCGCGACCTTGGGGTTGGCGATCGTCTCAGGCACGGCGTTGCCTCCTTGAGCGGGGGGATTGGGTTCGTGACTCGAGCCGCTCCTTGAGGTCGGACACGCGCCCGGCCCAGAAGCGGCTGTACTCGTCCGTCCAGTGGTCGTAGACGAGCTGGATCGGCATGACGTTGAAGTAGAGCCGGCGCCTCCGCCCCTCCGGCTGCGCATGGATGAGCCCGGCCTGCTCAAGGATCCGGACGTGCTTCAGCACGCCGACCCCGCTCAGATCGACGACCCGTGCCAGGTCGGCAATGGTCGAGCCCGGAGTCTCCCGGAGCAGTTCGAGCAGCCGGCGTCGCGTCGGGTGAGCCAGGGCGGTGAAGATGCGGTCGAGATCGTCGGGCGCCATCGCTAACCGATAGGTTAGCATAAGTACGGCGCAAGTCAAGTCACGCGGGCGGCGCGGGATCGGTCCGAAGCCCGGGCGGCAGTGGACGGCCGCACTCCGAGCACGCGTCGCCGACGCGTGCCGGGTAGCCGCACTCCGGACAGCAGCGGCGGCGAAGGCGCGAGGCTCTCCGAATCGAGCGCGCGGTTGCCAGCGGAACCACGAGGACGACCCACAGCCCGCCGCCGATGATGAGCGGGTTGAGGAGGACACCGCTCCAGTGCAGCGACACGCCGGGGTCGGACGGGACACTCGTGGCCCACTTGGGATCGTCCCAGGGCCACCAGAGCTGGCGCTGCTCGAGCGCCGGCAACGGCCAGCCGTACAGGTCGAAGTCCATCGAGTGCGTCGAGGTGTTCCCTTCGATCGCGCGGGCGTCGATCCGATCGTGGCCGAACGTCCTCTGCTGCGACCAAGCCTCGACGGGTGGCCACGGCAGCGGCGGCGGAGAAGGCCATCCGCGCTGGGCCGCCGCGGCTCCGCGGAGGTTCGTCGTCGGCTGCCACGCCGCCTGCTTCGACTCGATGAACTGAAGCGCGAACGGCACGTTCGCCGCGGCGGCAAGGAGCACGAGGATGAGCAGCAGAAGGAGCGCTCGTTTCAACGCGGTATGGCCCCCCATGGTTGCGCCCCACCTTCGTTCACGGATCCCGGAGCGGCGAAGAACCCGAGCGATCGGGCGCGAAGTGTATGCCGTGAATGAGGTGCCGAGCGCTCCGCGTCGATCGACCTACCACACGAAGACATAGTGGGCGTCGAGTGTGCTCCGCGTGCAGCCTCCAAGTCGGAGGCCACCCACCTGCGCTCGGCGCACGGCGACGGCGCCCGGATGGCCGAAGACGACCTCCACCCATCGAGGCGGTCCGGGACGATTCCACGGAAGCACGTCGATCGGCGCCAGCGACAGGACGATGGCGGCGAGCAGTGCCGTCAAGCGCGCCGAGCGCCGCCACGGTCGAGGCAGGAGCGCCGCGATGGCGAGCCCTCCCGCGATCGATGCGACCGACAGCCACCGAAAGCACAGGAGAAGGAAGACGCCGGCCAAGACCGCCGCGACCAACTGGATGTCCCGGCATTCGTTGCGGGTGAGCTGGCGCATGCCGAAGGACTCTCCGCACGGCGCGGGGAGCGGTTCCGGCTTTCGGTGCATGCGGCCATGCCGTCGAGGGGTTGGCTTCCGAGATCGCCTCGTGCCCGGAGTGCGTTGAGCCGCGAGCGGTGGGAGGTCTCGGAGAAGGTCGTCGTGATGGCTTTGCCGAACAACACAGTGGACTTCGGCGGCTGAAACGATTGGGTCCGGCTGGCTTTGCGAGGTTGCACTCAACCGCTCCATCGCGGCGAACAGCCAGGGGGCCGCTCGCGAATAGAGGAGTGCTCGGGTGTCGCGAGCATGTTTCGTCCTCGGCCTCGGCGCCACACCGGCGGATCCTGTCATGCTCGGCGACGTGCGCGGCAGCCGCTCGGCGCGATCCAGGTCGCGAGGATGGACCGCGTTCGCACTCGTGGGATCGTTGGGCGCGAGGTGGACATCGTCAAAGATTGGCGCGTGTCGAATTCGGAGGTTGCCCAAATGTTCACGATCCGCTTCTATGCAATCGCGTTTCTACTGTATGCCGGGTTCCTCCTGTTCTGGGCGGGGGGCGCCCCGCTCGGGGCGCGCGTCTTCGCCCTCTCCGCCTCGGCGGTGTTGCTGGCCATGTCCATCCTCACCTGGCGCCGGTCCCCCCTTGCGGCGGGACTCGTGCTGGCCGTTGCGATCGTGATGATTGCGATGGGCCTGGTCGCGTGTCTTGGAACGGGGGTCTCTCGGAATGCCGTCGGGATGATCGTGTCGGGCCTCGTGCTCGCGCCTGGGTGCCTCGTGCTTCGAAGCGAGTTCGCGAAGCTGCGCGTTGCCGCCGCGACGTCCGAAGCGCGGCTCGACTCGGCGGTCGATCGCAGCCGTGCTCACCAACGTGTTCCAGTGGAGGTAGCGAACGCGGGAATCGGCGGCGACGACCACGCTGAGCGGCAGCGGATGCTCGAGGTCGTGCGTGCGAGGTACGTGGAAATGATCGCGAAGCATGCGGGCGCTGTGAGGCTCGAGGGCGGCTCTGGCGACTCCTTGGAAACGGCAGTTGTTGTCAGTGGAGCCGTCAACGAAACAGTCGGCATCAACGCGGAGTATCGGTGCCTGGAGCGCCGATTCGGTCGGCGGAATCGGGACTGGCATCTCGTTCAGCAGCGCCTTGACAATTCGAGGCATGGAAGGATCTTCGACGTGCTGAGAATTCGGTTGGCTGACGGAACCGAGCCCGAGATCTGGTTCGACATCGCCGACTTCTTCGGGAAGAGCAAGGTGGATGGCCAGGCGCAACATCGAGCGAGAGCCGAGGGCGGCGGTCGTCGATTCGCCGAGAGCCCTGAAGGCACCGACAGGGACCGCCGCGTCCGCTGACGCCTCCTGCTCGAGGGGTCCATCCCTGGTCTTCCGGCCGTCTGTTTGCGACAGTGGTCGACCGCTCACCGGTGTTCATGGCTGTCATGCGAAGCGGCGCGATCTCGACTTTGGCGACCAGTCGAACGCCGAGGGCGTCGGATGCGCGCCTCACGCGCTCCACCGTGATGCCGTGACACTCGTTGCGCTCGTCGCGGGAGACCATGCTCCTTTTTCACCCCGATGCATTCCGCAAGCTGCCGTTGCGCCATGCTCCGAGCAATGCGCGACCAATGAGCCCCTGGCCCAGGCAATGGAGGCTCTCGAACTCCGCAAACTGCCCGCGTGTGAGTGGGTCAGGGCCAACTCACGACCATCCGAAGCCCCGCGTCGAATGCGCTCAGCGTGCGCAGGTGTCCGTAGCCCGCCTCCCACGTGCCGTTCCCGAGGTCCTCGGTCAACTGGGCGACCACGCGCTCGACCACCCCAGCCGGCATGCGGGCAAAACCGGACGTGGCGTTGCGGGCGGATGGACCAAGCACGCGCTCGGGGTGGGCCCAGAACGACATGAGCATCCAGTCCGACGTGTCGCGCGGCACCGGGACCACGTCCACTCGCGTGGTCCCGCCGAGCCACTCGGTCAGCCGCTCGAGGCTGGGGAACGTGCGGCGATCGAGATCGGCCAACTCGGGCAGGTAGTCGGCCATGAGCCACATCCGGCCGCTCACCTCCGCGTCGCAGGTCAGGATGACGACGGGACCGCGGGCGACTCGACGCATCTCCAAGACACCGCGCCGCTGGTCCTCGTCCCAATGGTGGAGCGACAGCACGGACATCGCCGCGTCCACGCTCCCGTCGCGCAGCGGCAGCGCACCCGCATCGGCCCGCAGCGCAGGTGCCAGATCCGGCGGCCGCTGCGCCGCCATCACGTCGCTGGGCTCGATCGCGATCACGTGCCGATCGCGGGGTTCGTACGAACCGGTGCCGGCCCCCACGTTGACGACCGACCGGGCATCGCCGAGGGCGTCGAGAATGCGGCGGGCGAGCCGGGGATCCTCGCGCCGGGTGGACGCGTACCCGTGGCCGATGGCGTCGTAGCGCCAGGGGCGGAGAGGGTCGGCGGAGGTGGTGCTCATCGTGGCTCGGTGG
>JAGQOG010000024.1 GCA_020427695.1 Phycisphaerales bacterium | reverse complement strand
GAGCGGCCCTCGCGACCCATGCCGGCGTCGCCGCGGCTCGCGGTATCTCCGGGGATAACGCAGCGCCACGGCTCCTTGGCCTGGGCCGCGATGCCGCGCTCTCGCCGACGGAGCACTTCTTCAACGGGCTGCTATCCCTTCACGGCAACCACCCCCGCAACGATCGCTGCCGCGGCGGCCAACCCCCCCGCCACCGCCAACAGGATCTTGATCCAGCTCCACGGGCGGTCGCCGCGCACCTCGCCGGTCCGGGCGTTCACCAGGAACAGGAAGTTGCGTCCCCGGTAGCGGTAGGCGCTCACCCACACCGGCAGCAGGACGTGCTTGAAGGTGAGATCCCACCAATCGGTGTCGAGCGAGAGGATGCGCTGGTGGTCGCCCCCGATGTCGTGGCGCACGTCCACCTCGATCACGTTCCGCATGTGCGCCTGCGCTTCGGCGAACGCCTTGTCCACCTCGGTCTGGTACGCCTCGGCGGCGAACCCCGCCACGAACCGGTCGTCGTAGCCGACCAGATGCTCGAGATCCCAAGGCGTCAGCGCATCCAGGTGCTTCCTCGGCAACGAGCCCGTGGCCGCGATCAGGACGTCGTCGAACCGGCGGGACACCCGACCCGATACGGAACGCCAACGCGTGCGCCGCTCCGTGCGCCGGTTCTTGCCGCTGCCGACGGTGACGGTGTAGTCGTCGCCGCGCTGACCGGTGTACTGGCTGGCCGTCGCCGCGTCGTAGGTCCAGTACGGGAGGTAGATTCCGCGCAGGTGCTGCGACTCCCACGCTTCCCGCTTGAGCGAGTTGGGGGCGAACCACAAGCCGGCGATCCACTTGCGGAACGCCGCCTCGGCCGCGTCGCGAGCGATGCCGAAGGGAAGGATGGACCCCGGCTTGATCAGCCGCGTGGTCTGCATCACCACGTTCAGGTGCGTGCCGCAGAATGGACACGCCTGGGCCGCCACGTTCGTGCTGATCGTGACCGATGCGCCGCAGGAGGCGCAGGAGACCGTCTGCACCTCCACGGTCGTCTGTGCATCGGCCAGCCGCGCGAGGGTCGCCTGAAGGTCGCGTTCGGCACCCGCCGGAGCCACTTCCTCGATCGGCGTCTCGCGGCCGCAATGCGCACAATGGAGCATCGTGCTGCCGGGCAGGTACGCGAGCATCGCCCCGCATCCGCCGCACGGCATGCGCAGGCCCGACACCCGCGGACCCGCATCGGCGGCGGCGTCGGATGGAGGCGGTCCGTCGGTCGAACCAGTTGGGTCGTGCGGGTCGTCGTCGGCCATGGCGGCGGTTCTTCTTGCGGAATCGCACGTCGCGCGTTGCACCCTCGCCCGCGGGCCTACGCGCCGCGGTAGTGGGCCATGACGCGCGGCACGAGGTACGACTCGAACGCCGATCGCAGCGTGTGCTCCGGCCGGTAGCCCCAGTCCCGCCGCGCTGCCGAGTCGTCCACCTCAGCCGGCCAGGAGTCGACGATGCCCTGCCGCGCCGCGTCGGGCTGAAAGGAGACCTCCGAGGCCGGGAAGAACTCCCGAACCAGCTCTGCGATCTCGCTGGCGCTCGGGCTGAAGCTCGTGATGTTGTAGACGCACCGCGTCAACCGCGTGCCGTCGGCGGCAGCGAGACGCACGATGGCGTCGATCGCGTCCGGCATGGTCATGAACGGGATCCGCGCATCGGGTCGCACGAAGCACGAGTACGGGCGTCCGGCCGCGGCGGCGTGCACCATCTCGGGGGCGTAGTCGCTCGTGCCGCCCGAGGGGACGGTGTCCGCGGAGATGATGCCGGGGAACCGAATGCAGCGGAAGTCGATGGGACGGTCCATGCGGTCCTTCGCCAGCAGCCGGTAGTGGCGGGCGTAGTAGCGGCCCAGGTGCTCGCCGTAGAGCTTGTTGCAGCCGTACATGGTGATGGGCTCGCAGAACTGGTCCTCCCGGAGGGGCGGCACGCTGTTCTTGGTGGCGAGGTCGGGGAGCCCGTAGACGGCGATCGAGCTCGGGAACACGAACTTGACCCGGGCGCCATGCGACCGCGCCTGTTCCGCGGCCAGCCGCAGCAGGTTCAGGGTGCCGGTGACGTTCACGGTGTGAGCCGTCTCCGGGCTGTACTCGCCGCGGGTGCTCAGGAGCGCCGCGAGGTGGTAGATCTCCATGATCTCGTACATGGCGAGCAGGCGCTCGAGGAGCGCGGTGTCGCAGACGTCGCCCACGAACGCGTCGCGGCAGAGCGCCCGCTGCGCCGGTTCGAGTTCGCGGATGTCCATGGCCACCACGGCGGTTCCCGTCCCGTCGTACCGATCGGAGAGCGCCTTCAGAAGCCCGTGTCCCATCTCGCCGCCGGCACCGGTCACGAGCACGGCGGCGGTGCGACGGGTGCCGGGAGGGGACGAATGCGCAGTGTTGGATGTGGGGACCGACGAAGGGGCCGACGAGGCAGCAGCACACATGGGCGGATTTCTGGGGGGAGGAGGTTGATGGGTGAACAGCGCACGACGCGGTCGCGACGAACGACCGCTCCGCGAGTCGCCCGGCGCCGACGGCACCGCATCAACTTAGCAGGTCGCCGCGTGCGGCGGGATGCCGCCGTTCTCGACGATGCGGCTCACCCGGTCCGAGCGTCCCGGAGCTCCTCGATCCACGCCTGCTGGATCGCCTCGAGGATCCGCTCGTTGCAGGGATGGCCGGTCTGCTCCTGGAATCCCTCGAGCTCGGCCACCAGGGCACGGAGCTGCGGGAACGACACGGTCAAAGGGTCGTCGATGTCCTCGCGCTGCTCCGTGAGTTCCTCGGCGATGCGCTCCACGTCGAGCCAGTGGAATGTTTCGGACGGGGTCATGTGGGAGTGTAGGAACGGTCGGGAGCGGGCGGCGTGTTGCAAGCGGGGTGGCAGGGATCAGGTATCAGGGATCAGGGATCAGTCAACCGCTGCATGGACGGAGGGCGGTCGGGGACAGCGCGGACACGACGGAACGGAGGGCGCGCGGCGAGGGGGTATCAGGTATCAGCCAACCGGCCTGGGACCGCGCCGGGCTGTTGTGCTTGCATCCAATTCTCTTGCGGGTCGACTCTGGCGCAGCCAGGTCGGCCCGCCGAGCGTTCGATCGCGCGAGCAAGGCGCCAAGCGCCCGCCCCACCCCCACTGCGTCCAACGTCCTACCGCTAGTGCGGCACCTCCTTGATCGCGTTGCGATTCCACGCGGGGATGCGCACCACGATCGGGCCCTTGCCCTTGATCTCGCATTGGCAGCTCAGCCGGCTGTTCCGCTGCAGGCCTGGCGCCTCTTCGACGCGATCGTCCTCGGCCTCGGTGGGCTCCGTGAGCTGGTCCATCCCCTGCTCGACGTACACATGGCACGTCGAGCAGGCGCAGACGCCGCCGCAGGCGTGCTCGATGTTGATGCCGTGGTCGATCGCCACCTCGAGGAGCGACTCCCCTTCGCCGCCCATCACGTCCCACTCGCTCTGGTCGGTGTTGGTCAGCCCCTCCGGGTCCTCGAGGAGGAACTTGACGGGAACGATCGGGGGTCCGTGGTCGTGGTCGTCGCGCTTCAGATGCATGGGCGGTGGCGTTGCTGGGGGAGGAAGAGGCCAACTGTAGGCCCCGAGCTCCGAGTTCGGAGCGATCCCCAGAACCGCCCCCGCCGGCTACGGCTCCTCGATGCGGTCGGGGAAGGCCGCGACGATCTCCGCTCGCCAAGGATGCTCGCCGAGCCAGGCGACGGCGCCGGTCGAAAGGTCGTCGACCGCTCCGACCACCTGCAGGTCGCCAGCGCGGATCGCATCGCGACAGCCCGGACTGCTCCGCACGATCTCGAAGATCGTCTGCCACACGTTCTCCCGCACCGCCAGCTCGACGAACTCGGCCCCGGTCGCCCCCGGATACTGCCGCCGCGCCCGCTCGACCGCAGGCTCGATGTGGGCGAGGAGGGCACCGATGTGGTCCTCCGCACCGCCTCCATGGGCATGCCCGTTCGTCTGCCCGTTCGTCTGCCCGTTCGTCTGGGGAGAAGATTCGGCGGCCGCCACCGCCGCCGTCACCGCGCCGCAGCCCGTGTGCCCCATGATCACGAGGAGCGGCGTGCGCAGGTGCTCCACGGCGTACTCCATCGATCCCAATTCGCTGACGCCAGCGACGTTCCCGGCGACCCGCACATGGGCCCTCCCGCTGCTCCTGCTACAGTTCGATCGTGCCGGACGCCATCGACATCCTGGGTCTCGATTCCCGCGCCACGATCGGCGCGGCGACCGCCTGGGGCATCGCACCAGCGGCCGCACAGGCGGCCTATCGCTCGGTGTTCCGGTCGGGCTCCTCCCCGGCGGAGTGGCTGACCGTTCGCCGACACGCCGTCGGCGAACGGCAGGTCGAAGGATCCACCGTCAAGTTCACCCTGCGCCACCGCGACGGCCTCGAGACCGAGTCGGTCCTGATCCCGATGCCGCACGCCGACGGATCCGTCACCCATACGCTGTGCGTGTCGTCGCAGGTCGGCTGCGCCATGGGGTGCGGATTCTGCGAGACCGCCCAGATGGGGCTGATGAAGAACCTCGACGCGGCGGACATCGTCGCGCAGTGGCATGCCGCCACGCACACGTTCGACTGCCGGCCGAAGAACCTCGTGTTCATGGGAATGGGCGAGCCCATGGACAATCTCGATGCGGTCATGCAGTCGATCCGCGTGCTCGCCGATCACAACGGCGCCGCCATGCCGCCCGCGAACATCGCGGTCAGCACCGTGGGACGGCCCGAGGGCATCGCCCGGCTGGGCGACCTCGCCCGCGAGAGCGGCTACCGGCGCCTCAACCTCGCCGTGTCGATCAACGCACCGAACGACGAGATCCGGGCTTCGATCATGCCCATCAACCGCGCCCACCCGATGGCCGAGCTGATGGAGGCGATGCTCGCTTGGCCCAAGCGCCGCAGCGCCGCGATCTGCGTGGAGTACGTGCTGATCCCCGGCGTCAACGATGCACCGGCGCACTGCGACGAGGTGTGTGCGTACCTGCGTCCGCTTCGTTGCGCGCTCAACGTCATTCCCTACAATCCGCGACGCGACTCGCCGTGGCCCGCTCCCAGCGAAGAGCAGGTGCAGTTGTTCGTGGATCGCGCTGCGACCCGCGGGCAGTTCGTGAAGCGCCGGCAGACCAAGGGCCGGTCGGTGATGGCGGCGTGCGGCCAACTGGGCAACGCCGCGATCCGTCGCCGACGCTGGCTCGACGCGCCGCCGGCACCGCTCACGCTCGACGGCCGCGAACTGCTTCCATGACGGATCCGCTGTGTTGACGATCGACGGCCGCCCGCGGCAATCAAGACGATGAATCCTCTCCGGCGCCCACAAACCGCTTTCGTCCCGTTGGCGCTGGCGTGCGCCGCCCTGGCCGCACTGCTCGGCGGATGCGGCCCATCCGGGAAGCCGGCGCCGCCCGAACACTCGCACCGCCGCACGCCCACGGAGATCGTGGTCAGCGTGCCGTCGAGCCTGGCGCCGGCCGTGGAAGCGACGGTGCCGGCGTTCGAGACCGCCCGTCCCGACATCAAGGTGCTCGTCAACTCCGGTTCCTCCGGCGCCTTGACCGCGCAGACCATCGCCGGCGCTCCGACCGACCTGGTGCTCACCGCCGATCCGCGGTGGATGGCCGCGCTGGTCGCAGCGGGACGGCTGCAGCCCGACGACGTGCGGCCACTCGCCGGAAACACCCTTGTGCTGGCCGTGCCCGCCGCGAGCACGGTTGCGTTTCGCGACCTGGTCGACCTGCTCACCGACGACTTCAGCCGCATCGCGATCGGCGATCCGGAGGTCGCTCCCGTCGGAAGCTACGCCCGCACCGAACTGACCAACCACGGCCTGTGGCGCGGGGTCGAACCCAAGGCGGTCTTCGCCCCCAATGCCCGGCAGGCCCTCGACTGGGTCGTGCGGGGCGAGGTGGATGCCGGCTTCCTCTTCCGCAGCGACGCCCTGTCGGCCGGGGATGCGGTGCGGATCCTCGCCGAGTTGCCGTTGCCCGAAACGGTGTACGAGGTCGCGCTGCCGTTGGGAGGCCCGCATCCCCGCGAGGCCCAGCTCTTCATGGATCATCTGCTCGGCGAGTCGTTCAAGGAAACGCTCAAGCAGCGCGGGTTCCGTGTGGACTGACCTCGGACAACCGCTGACGCTGTCGCTCCAGGTGGCGCTCGCCGCCACCGCATGCTGCGTGCTGGTCGGCACCCCCCTGGCGTGGCTGCTCGCCCGGCGCCGCGGCACCGCGGTCGCCGTGGTCGAGGCGGCGGTGATCCTCCCGCTGGCGCTTCCTCCGACCGTCATCGGCTACGGACTGCTCCTCGCCCTGGGACGCTCCGGCCTCGGTTCGGTTCTCGAGGAGATCGGGTTCCCGTTCCTCTTCTCCTTGCGCGGCGCGGTTGCTGCCTCGACGGTGATCGCGTTGCCGCTCTTCGTGCTCCCCGCGCGAGCCGCGATCGAGGGCGTCGATCGGCTGGCGGAGGACGCCGCCCGATTGGACGGCGCCGGGCCATTGACGACCCTGGTTCGGGTCACGCTTCCGCTCGCGTGGCGCGGACTGCTTGCCGCCATGGTCCTGGCGTTCGCACGCAGCCTGGGCGAGTTCGGCGCCACCCTGATGGTGGCCGGTCGCATTCCCGGCCGAACCGAGACCCTTCCCCTGGCGATCTACGGGGCGGTCGAGAGCGGGCGCCGCGAGGAGGCGCTGGGCCCGGTGCTCGTTCTGGCCGCCATCGCCCTCATGGCCGCCGTGGTGCAGCGCGGATGGCTGCGGCACCGGGGTTGAAGCGGCAAGGTCCGCAAAAGTGCGGTGCCTGGCCAGCCGATGGACCCTGGAGGCGATGGTCCGCCCCGCGCCCGTGGGAATCGTCGTCATGTCGCACGATCCGGAGACCACCGATCCGCTGCCATCGCCGGCGCCGACCCGGCGTCGCGACCTGCACGGCGTGTGGGCCCTGCGCACGACCATGCTGGCAGGCCTGCTCGGCATCGCCGCCTGCGCCGCTGGTCTGCTCGTGGCCGATCGCCTCGGCCTGGCTCCCGCCTGGGCCGCCGTCGCCGGGATCGTGGTCGGCGTCCTGGTCCAGGCCAGCGCCGTCCCCTGGCGTGCGCACCAGGCGCACCGCACCTTCTACGGCGACCTCGCGGCGATGACCACGGCGCTGCGGGAGATGAACCCGACCAATCGACGCGAGCCGCTGCATCGGCTGCCGCGCGAACGGCGCGACGAGTTGGGTCGACTGGCCCAGGCGATCCACGACGTCTTTGCGGAGGCGATCGCCAACCGGGTCGGCCTCCGCAACCTGCAGCGCCATCTCGACCACAGCATCCAGCGCGAGACGGACCGCGCCGTGGCGACGCTCCGACGAGAGGCGCTCACCGATCCGCTCACGGGTCTCGGCAACCGCCGAGGTCTCGAGTTGTGCCTGCAACGGTTCTACTCCCCGGCCGGCACCCCCACGGTGCCGATCGCGGCGCTCATGATCGACCTCGACCGCTTCAAGGAGATCAACGACACGCTCGGGCACGGCGCCGGCGACGCGTGCCTGGCGTTCACCGCCGAGGTGGTGCGGGCAACGTTGCGGGCCGACGACTACGCGGTGCGCGTGGGCGGCGACGAGTTCGTGGCGATCCTGGTCCACACGACGGCACGCGACGCGGAAGCCGTGGCCCGCAGGCTCTCGGCCCTCTTCGTCCAGCAGCCGTGGCCCCATCGCGACATTCCCAAGCCCACGCTCAGCGTGGGCGTGGCCGCCACCAGTCCGACCGATCCGTGCGGACCCGACGAACTCGTCCACCGGGCCGATCAAGCGCTGTATGCGGCCAAGCGCGGCGGCCGCAGCCGCGTGCTCGGCTTCCGGACCGAGACCGAAGCGGCCTGATTCGGATCCCAGGGAAGGCCGGCACGCTCGGCGGGCCGGGACGAAGGGCGCCCGAGCTCGCACCGGGATCCGCGCGGGTTCTCGGTCCGAACTTCGGTCGCCAATCGCCGGCAGACGCTTGGGGCGCCACGATTCGCTCCGTACAATCGTCGCGTCACCGGGCGGGGACGAGGTGGACGTTTCCCGCGCCACAGCAAGGCGGTTCGGCTTGGATGCGGCGCAACACGAGCGGGTGAGACGGGTCTTCCTTTCCGCCATCCAACTGGAAGGCGATTCGCGCACGGACTACATCCGGCGGGCGTGCGGCCCCGATGCGCGGCTCCGGAGCGAAATCGAGTCGCTGCTCGCCCACCACGATCGACCGGTGTCGCCCATCGACTCGCCCGCCCTGGGTGGCATCTCGGAGACGATCGCGACGGAGCTTCCGCCGCCTACCCGAGTGGGACCCTACCGGGTGGTGCGCGTGCTGGGCGAGGGCGCCATGGGCGTCGTCTACCTCGCCGAACAGCTGGCGCCCCGCCGCGAGGTGGCGCTCAAGGTGATTCGACCGGGCATCGTGTCGCCCTCGCTCCAGCGCCGCTTCGAGCGCGAGGTCGAGATCCTCGGCCGGCTCCAGCATCCCGGGATTGCGCAGATCTACGATGCCGGTTCGGCCACCGTCGCCAACGGTTCGGCCGTCCCCTACTTCGCGATGGAACTCGTGCGCGGCGAGCGCCTGGTCGACTACGCCAACCGCCGGGGCCTCGACCGCCGCCATCGACTGCGCCTGCTGGTGCGGATCTGCGATGCCGTGCAGCACGCGCACCTCAACGGCATCATTCATCGCGATCTCAAGCCCGCCAACATCCTGGTGGCCGACGACCCCAACGATCCGGAGGCGATCGGACAGCCGAAGATCCTCGACTTCGGCATCGCCCGCTGCACGGCGGACGATCTCGCGGCGACCCTGCGCACCGACGCGGGGCAGATTCTCGGCACGCTTGCGTACATGGCGCCGGAGCAGGCGGATGGGACGCTGGGCGGCGTCGACGCCCGCGCCGACGTGCACGCCTTGGGCGTGATCGCCTTCGAGCTGCTGACGGGCCAGCTTCCGCGCAGCCTGGTCGGACAGAGCATCGTCGGCGCGGCACGCGTCATCCAGGAACAGCCTCCCCGGCGACTGGCGGCGGTGGACCGCACCCTTCGCGGCGACCTCGACACCATCGTCGCGCGGGCCACGGATCCCGAGCCGCCGCGGCGCTACCAGTCGCCCGCCGAACTCGCCGCCGACATCGATCGATGGCTGGCCGGCGAACCGGTCCTGACGCGGCGCGACTCGATCGCGTACCTGCTTCGCCGGCACGTTCGGCGATACCGCTGGAGCCTCGCGGCGTCGCTCGTGTTCATCGTGCTCGCCGGATCGTTCGCGGTGTACGCGACCACGCAGGCCCGGCGGCAGGCGCGACTGGCGGCCTCGGAGAGCGACGCCCGACAGGTCGCGACCCGCGAGCGCAACGAGGCGCTGGCGGCGCGCGAACGCGAGTCCGAGGCCCGCACCACCGCGGAGCGGGCGGCGCACCGCGCCGCGTCGGTGACGTCGTTCGTCACCTCCGCGCTCGGCATGGCCGATCCGGACGTGCGGCTCTCCTCGAGCGCCTCGGTCGGCGATCTGCTCCGCGCCACCTCCGAGACCGTGGGCACGGCCTTGGCGGACCAGCCCGATCTCGAAGCGGACATCCGGGCCGTCATCGGGCGAGCGTCGTTCGCCCAAGGCGATCCCGCCAGCGCCAGGCCCCAGCTCGAGCGTGCGTACGACCTCCGCCGCGCCGACCCCCTTGCCACGCCCGACGCGGTGTACGACGTACTCTGGCCCCTCTTCCAGGCGATCGACGACCTCGGCGAGTACTCCTTCGAGAATCTGCGCGCCGACGCCGCCACCGTGGGGCGTGCAGTGCTGGCCGAGACGCAGGCACCGCTTGCGGAGCGGTTCGCCGCGCTCGACGGCGCCGTCGGCTCGGATCGCGCCGCGCCGTCGGCGGACCTGGCATGGCGGTCGGCCGAAGCCGTTCTCGCGCCGACGGCCGCCGAGTGGTCGTTGGTCGGCGACCTGTTCACCCTGGCCGCCGACCGGCTGCAACGCCGGCGGCGCATCCCCGAGGCCGTGACGTGTCTCGAACGCGCCCTTGACGCCTACGGACGCATCCTGCCGCCGACGAACTCCCGCGCGGTGCGGGCCACGGACGCCCTGACGGAGATCCTGCTGGAGGCCGGGCGGTACGCGGAGGCGGCCCGGCTCTCAGAGGAGGCGATCCTTCAGGCCAGCGCCGTCCTGCCTGCCGAGCACTGGTACCTGGCCGCCGAACGGGCGCAGCTTGGTGCCGCGCTCGCCGGGCTCGGGCAGACCGACGACGCGATTCGAACCCTCGACGACAGCCTGTCCGTCGTCTCCGCTCAGATCGGGAACGCAAGCGCCTCTGCCATCCGCACGCTTCGACGGCTCGTCGAGGTGCTCGAACGCACCGGCGACCTCCCGACCGCCGAGATGCGCCGGCACGAGCTTGACCGAGCCCTCGCCGCCTCGTCGCGCCCGGTCGGCACGGTGGACGAGGTCGGCGTTGGATTCGGTCGCGGGCACGCGGATCTCGAAGCGTCCCTGCGGCTGCTCCAATCAGCGGTCGCCAATCGCTCGGCGTCGTTGGGCGAACCCGTCGCCGCGGTGCTCGCCTCGTCCGCCCGCCTCGCGCCGGGCGATCCGATCGGGGCACTGACGGCCGACCTGCTCTCGCAGTGGGCGCAGTCGGCGATCAACCGCAGCAACCGCGGCGAGGACGCCGTTCCGATGCTCCTCGAGGCCGTGCGCCTCGACGGCCTCGCGCCGTTGCGCCATCCGCGGAAGATGGCGCTGCCGCTGTGGTTCCTGGGCCGACGCGCGGAAG
>JAGQOG010000333.1 GCA_020427695.1 Phycisphaerales bacterium | reverse complement strand
CCGGCTGGCGCTGAGGACGGCCGGGCCCTTTCGGAGTTATCGGGAACCGGCAGCGCCGGAACTGCCCCCCGCCGACCGACCCCGTCCGAGATCGGCAGAGGGGGGCACGCAGCGACTACCCTCGATGCCTCGATGCCTCGGTCCCTCGATGCCTTGGTTCGTCATCACCCCTCCGTCCTCTCCCGGATGTTGTCCAACACGTTCATGAAGTTGATGAACGCGTCGTAGGGACTGTCGTACGGGCTGAAGTACTTGTGGACGTCGCCGTCGGCCCAGTACTTGGTGCACATGTAGTACACGTGGTCGCTGGTGGTCAGCTTGCGCCAGTCCTCGAGGATCCACGGGTCGCCCTTGGCGTGCTTGTCCTTGACCGCCGCCTCGAGGTTGTAGAGCTCCTGGGCGGCGCTGTCCTGCATCGGGTTGCCCAGCCACGCAGAGAGATCGCGTTCCGTGTCGGCCCACGAAATGAACCGCGGCACGTCGTACTCGCCGACCGGGCGGTAGCAGTCCAGGAGCTGGCTGACGCACAGGAAGTCGTTCTGTCCGGGATTGACGTCGTAGATCTTCTCCGGCAGCGCGTCCAGGAACTGGAAGATGCCCGTCTCCTGCCACTGGTGCTCGCCGAGCGTCTCGTAGTCCATGAACAGGTTGCACACGTAGCCGTCGCCGTTGATCTTGTTCACCCACTTGGCGAACTTCTCCGCGGTGAGCGGCCACTCGGCCCAGCCGCGGTTGGAGAACCGAAAGGCGATGTCGTCGCTGAGCCGGAAGTTCTTCAGCAGGAGCTGGATCGGGCGCGACTCGATCGGACCTGCACCCGGCGGCACGTAGGTGTAGTTCGGCGAGCGGTAGCCAAGGAGCCCGTCCACGCCTTCGCAGCAGATGGCGCGGTAGCGACCGTGTCCCGCAAGGTGGGCGGCCAGCTCGTTGGAGTAGATGAGCTCCGTGTTCCGGAAGACCCGCGGCTCCTGGCCGAACAGCGCCTTGATCCTGGCATCGTGCAGGCGAACCTGCTCGTCGAACTCGTGCCGCGAGTAGAGGAAGCTCAGTGAGTGGTGCGAGGTTTCGCCCAGGAACTCGCATGCCCCGGTGTCGGCGAGCTGCTTGAAGAGGTCGATCACCTCCGGGGCCCAGAGCTCCATCTGCTGGAGCGCCGTGTCGGTGATCGAGAACGACACGCGGAACCGGCCCTCGTGCCGACGGACGAGATCGAGGATCTTGGCCGTGGCGGGGCGATAGCACTTGTCCGAGACCTTCCGCAGGATGGCCTCGTTCTCGGCGTTGTCGAAGTAGAACGGATCGCTGTCGAAGACCGAATACCGGCGGAGCCGGAACGGCTGATGGACCTGGAAGTAGAAGCAGACGGAAGCCATGGGGAAGACCGGTCGCGGTGATTCGCAGTTCGAAACGGCAGTCCGGGGTAGCGTATCACGATGGCACTGTCCTCCGGACCCGTGCCTCCAGCGCTGCTCTACAATCCCCGTCCCATGCCGACGCTCGCCGACCGGATCGCCGCCGTTTCCCTTCTGCGCGGGTCCTTCACGCTTCGAAGCGGACGGACCAGCGGGTACTACCTCGACAAGTACCTCTTCTCCACACAGCCGGAGATCCTCCGCGAGCTCGGCGCGATGTTTGCGCGGCGGCTTCCGGAAGGCACCACCCGCCTGGCCGGCGCCGAACTTGGCGGCATCCCCCTGGTGACCGCCACGAGCCTCGCCTCGGGGCTGCCGTGCGTGTTCATCCGCAACCAGAAAAAGGAATACGGCACGGCCAAGCAGCTCGAGGGCCGGATCGAAGCCGGGGATCGCGTCACGATCATCGAGGACGTGGCGACGACGGGCGGTCAGGCCCTGGAGGCAGCACGAGTCCTGCGCGATCAGGGTGCCGAGGTGTGTGCCATCCTGGCCACCATCGACCGGCTCGAAGGCGCTCGCGCCAACGTCGAGGCCGAGGGCATCGCGTTCGATGCCCTCTTCACCGTTCGCGACCTGGGCGTGGCCGACGGGGCGTGATCGGGCCGCTCAGGGACTGGCCGGCACCGCGCCGCCACGGGCCTGGATCACGGCCTGGTCGTCGCGGGCCCGGAAGATCGCCTGACGAAGAAGGGCCACCTGGCGGACAAGCGGGTCGGGACTCACCGCACACTGCTCGACAAACGGATCCTGGGACGGCAGCTCCCATCGGATCCGCTCGTTCTGTGGCGGCAGTCCGGTGAACCGGATCAGGGCCGCCACCTGCACCACCGGCTCCGTCGAGTTCCGGGCGGCATCGACGATCCAGCTCAGCGGGGCGAGCCCCGCCGAGGAGGCGAGGGTGATCGCCGGGGGAAGCGAGAGCACGAGCCACGCCCGTTGCGCGGGCGTCAGGCCGAGGAACGCCAACTGGAGGGCGTCGCTGAAGCTGTTGATCGTTTCCGCCGGGAACTGCGTGTTGATCGCGCCGAGACTGCGGTCGAGTTCCGCGAGTTGCGCGGGGTCCGTCGTCAGGCCCTTCTCGATCGCAATCCGCGCCTTCGCCTCCAGCCAGCCGAGGTACTGCTGAAGGAGCACGCCGGCCTTCACCACATCGGAATCGGTCGGTTCCTGCCGCAGCGCCTGCAGCAGTGCCCCCATGGTCTCGTCCGTGTTGAGACCGACCACGTTCATGTAGAAGGGAATCGACTCGACCCCCAGCATTCCCGGCTGCATCCACCCCGGCCTCGAGGCGATGGCGGCGAAGGCGGGGTTGAGGATGGCCCGGATGTACAGGATCTGCACCGAGTCCACCAGCGAGAGCGACGACACGAGGTCGTTGACAAGGGCGCCGTTCTCGAGCACGCCGCGCGAAAGGTTGATCCGTGCGGTCGTTTGCGTGCGGGGCTCCATCCGGATCGGACCGCCGAAGGAGAGCAGCGGGGGCGTGAAGTTCTGAAGGACCCGCTGGGCCGCCACCGAGGTGAGTGTGAAGGGAACGGCGATCTCCGGCGAGATCGGTCCCCCGGGGCTCAGCGCCAACGGCAAGCCGCTGCTGTTGGTGAGCTGGACATTCAGCAGGATCGGATCGGCCGGACCGATCGAGTCCTGTACGGGGCTCAGTCGAAGCGTGACCGCTCGACCCGGCTGCGACACGAGCCGATCGAATGCATCGGGAACGGCCGCCACCAGCCGGTCGATGGTCGCGGCGTCGTTCGAAAGCGGCGCCCTGGTGCCGAGCACCGTGGCCAGGCGGTCGTACGCCCAGATGCTGCGGGCCCGACCAGGCTCCGCACGGGCCACGTCCAGGAGGAGCGTGGCCGCGCCACGCTGATCGCCGTTGGCGATGCGAACCAAGGCCAGGCCCACCGAGGCGCTCCGATCGTCCGGAACGAGTGGCGCGAAGGCCGCCTCGGCGTCGCTGTACCTGCCTTCGCGCAACGCCCGCCAGCCCGTCAATCGCGCCGCCTGCGCGTCCGGCAGGGGCGTGAGGGCCAGGCTCCCGGTGAGCAGTCCTTCGGCGAGGTCCAAGTCGCCGTTGGCGAAGAGGATGATCTCCGCCGCGTCGCGCCGGGGAGCGGCGGCCGCGGGGGCATCGTTCGGCGCCGCCTCTCCGATGGCGACGGCGAGCGCTTCGCTCCAGGTCGCGAGCTCGCTCACACCCTGCGTGAGCGCTTCCGGGCGGTTGGCGCCTTGGAGGATGAGCACGCGGATCGAGGCGAGGTCCACGAGGCTGCGCACCACGTCCCGACGTCGAGCGATCCGGGCGGCCCGTTCCTTGTCGCCCTTCTTCTGGATCTCCTCGCTTGGCGCCTGGGGTCGAACGACCGTGTCGTAGTACTCGACCTCTTCGTCGATCAGTTGAACCTCGGCCTCCGCGGCCCGGCTCCGCGCGACGAGGAGCGAGACGCACTCCTCGGTTCGTCCCATTCCCCATGCGGCCAAGGCACGGTCCACGGCCAGGGTGGGTGGGGCGGAACGGATGCCGCCGTAGCCCACCACCACGAGGTCCAGGATGCGGGTGGCGGCGACGTACGCTCCCCGCGCCAACGCATACACGGAGAGCTGTTCCAGCCACTCGAGGTTCGCCGGGTTCGCCATCGAGCGGGCGATGAGCAGTTCGGTCACCCGCTCGGTCGGCGCGCCCGGCCCAAGCTCGACCAAGGCGAGATCGGCGGCGGCCGAATAGAACGGATCGAGCGCCAGCGACTCCTTCAGCCACTCGAGCATCCCGTCGCGGTCGCCGCTCCGATCCAGCAGCACCGAGAGGGCCAGGGCCAGGCGAGCGGCCAAGGGGCGCGAGAGCTTCGCTCGCCGGTCGGGCGCCAGCATCGACTCGAAGGCCGCCACGCGCTCCTCCACGGTCGGGAGCTGGTCGATCGTGGCCAGCAGCCGTCGCAACACCAGCATCTCGTCGGCGGGATCCAACACGTTGAGCCGTTCGATCGCCATGAGCGCCCGGTCGTGGTCCTCGGCGGCGTCGGCGCCTTGGAGCAGCACCCGCCATGCGTCGGCGTCGTCCGGCTGGAACCGGGCGCCCTGTTCGGCCAGTTGAAGGGCCAGATCGATGTCCTCGGGCAGGAGCTGGTCCTCGTTCATGGCGAACATGCGGACCGCCTCGTAGGTCATCTGCCGGCCGAGTCGAGCGAGAGCCGGATCGGGCCCGTCCTGAGTTGCGAGCAGACCGAGGGCGATGCAGGCAGCGGGCAGGACGGTGAGCATGCGGGGGAGGCCTCGAGACGGCGGTGCCAAACGAATCCGATCGCACTCTAGCAGGTCGCCACGGGACGCTTTCCCGCCGGGCCCCATGCGGGATCCCGCCCCGTCGGTACGCCACGGTATACTGCCGCGTTCGCTTTCAAACCGGCTGGTCTGGCCGCCCCGGGCCGGATTCCCGCCGCCGGCTCGAGCTTCCGATCGGCGGCTTCACGCGGAGAAACCGATGCACAGATGTCTGGTGGCCCTCGTCCTCGCTTCGGCAATGGTGGTTGCGCCGCGCAGCCTCCAGGCGCAGGACGCGGGCGGCATCCCACAGTCCGTGATCGGCTCCACGAGGCCGCTCGACAGCCAGCAGGTGGCCCAGATCCGCGCGTTCGTCGATCAATGGACGGCCCAACTCCTCGAGGGCGACGTGGAGGAGGTCTCGAAGGCGCGGGCCGAGCTGACAAAGCCGCTGAGCGGGCCGAGCGTGTCGAACGCGGCCATCTTCCTGCGGCAGTTCTCCGACGCCGCTCTGCCGAGCCTCAAGACCGCCGTTCAGGGCGACAGCCTCCATCGGGCCGTCAACGCGCTCATCGTGATCCGCTCGCTCCGCACGCCCGAGGCCGTCGAGTTCCTTCTGGCGCGGGCGGACCCGCGCACGGAGGCGCGAATCCCGATTCGGATCCGTGCCGCGAGCCTCTTGGCCGACACCATCATCGAAGCGGACCTTCCGCCCGCCCAGCTCGATTCGGCGATCCGGCAGGTCGCCGCCGCCGCCGCTCGCGAGACCGACTGGCTGGCCATGCTGCACGACTTTGGCGTGCTTTCGCGCATCGCCGTCCAACCCAAGCTGCCGTCCAGCTCGGTGGCCATGGCACTCGATGGCGAGGCCGCCGCGCTTCGGGCCGCCGTCGATCTTCTCGCCTCGGCGGGGACCGCCTCCGACCTCATGCACGGCGTGTCGCGATGCATCATCGTGGCGCGCGACCAGTTCCGCGATATGCCGGCCTCCGAGGTGAAGTCCTTTCGGCTCAAGCTGGCCCCCATGCTGCTCAAGGTGAACGAGATCGCCGCGGCCCACTGGGACGAAGCCCAGGCCGATCCCGCCCTTCGGAAGTCGTACGGCGATGCCGTCAGCAACAGCGAATTGCTGCTCAAGCTGACGAACGAGAAGATCTCGACCGATCTTCGGTCGGCCTGGCAGAGCCAGGACCGGTCCGCCTTCGATCGCGACCTTGCCGTGTGGAAGGAAGCGTTGAAGCGTCCCCCCTTCACCGGCTGACGCATCCCTCGCTCGCCGGGGCCATACTGTCCTCCGAATGAGGCTGGTCGTTCCCTTCGCCATCCTTGCTGCGCTCCTGGCGGGCGTGGTGCTCCTGGACGGGGGTTCCTCGCGGGGCGATCTCACGGTCGGTTTTCGTGCGGACGTGTTTACGCTCGATCCGCAGCGGATGAGCTACACGCAGGACCTTATGGTGGCCTCTGCGCTCTACGAGGGTCTGGTCGCGCTCGATCCCGACGACTGCTCCCTTCGGCCAGGCGTGGCCGAGCGATGGGATCGGCTGCCCGATGGCGTCACCTATCGCTTCCACCTGCGACCCGGTGCACGGTGGAGCAACGGCGATCCTGTGCGGGCGGCGGACTTCGTCCATGCCTGGCGTCGGGCCATGCTCCCCGACACGGCCGCGGACTACTCGGGGATGTTCTTCCACATCGACGGGGCCGAGGATCTCTTCCGCTGGCGTGCCGATCGCCTTGCGTCCTTCCCCCAGGCGGGCGAAACGGCCGCGTCGCTCTGGCAGGACACGCTGAAGCGGTTCGACGACACCGTCGGGCTGCGGGCGATCGACGATCGCACGCTGGAGGTCAGGTTGCGGCGGCCGGTTGCGTACTTCCTCGATCTGCTCACCTTCCCCGTCTTCTCGCCGGTGCACGAGCCCACGATCCGGCGGTATACGCGACTGGAACCCGCCACTGGCGCCGTGCGTGAGGACGCCGCTTGGACTCGTCCGGGGACGCTCGTCAGCAACGGTCCGTACCGGCTGGCGAGCTGGCGCTACAAGCGGGACATGCGGCTCGAGCGCAACCCGCACCACTGGAATCCCGATGCGGTCCGCAGCGACTCGGTCGTCATTCTTCCGATCGAGGATGCCAACACGGCGGTGCTGGCGTTCGAGGGCGGCGCGGTCGACTGGATCCACGACGTCGGTGCGGACTACCGCGCGGACATGCTGGACCAGCGGCGGACGTACATCGAGCGCTACGGCGCCGAGCTCGACCGGGCGCGGGCGCAGGGACTGTCCACCGACGAGGCGGTGGCCCAGTTGCCGCCGCCCGATCCAGCCCGCGGAGAGCGCCGCGACATCCGCGCCCTCAACGCCTTCGGCACCGACTTCTACAGCTTCAACTGCCGGCCGACCCTGTCCGACGGCCGCCCGAATCCCTTTGCCGATCCGCGGGTGCGGCGGGCCTTCGCACTCGCGGTCGACAAGGAGACGCTCGTCGGCAGCGTGACCCGGCTCAACGAACGTGTGAGCGGCTCCCTCGTGCCCCCAGGCTCGATCCCCGGGTACGAGCCGCCGAAGGGGCTGCCATTCGATCCGAATCGCGCCCGGGCCGAACTGGCGGGCGCGGGCTGGCTCGATCGCGACCAGGACGGATTCCTCGAACAGCCCGATGGCACGCGGTTTCCCACCGTGGACCTGCTCTACTCGACCGGGAGCCCGCGCTACCGCGACCTCTCGCTCGCCTTGCGCGACATGTGGCGTCGCCAATTGGGCGTCGAGGTCGAGCTGCGGGCGAAGGAGGGCCGCTTCTACAAGGACGATCTCAGGAACGGAAACTTCATGATCGCCCGCGGGGGGTGGTACGGCGACTACGGCGATCCGACCACGTTCCTCGATCTCTCGCGAACGGCCGACGGCAACAACGACCGCGGCTACTCGAGCCCCGTCTACGACGGCATGCTCGACGCCGCGGAGCGCGAAACCGATCCCGAGCGTCGTCTCGCCCTCCTCGCCGACGCCGAGCGACTGCTCGTGGAGGAGGAGCTCCCGATTCTCCCGCTCTGCACCTACGTCACGATCTACATGTACGACCCCGTGCGCGTGATGGGGCTGACGGAGCATCCGCGGCTCGAGCAGAGGCTGGGGCGGATTGGAGTCGTCGGCTCTGCCGACGGGCGCTGAGGACGGCGGGCGGTGGCCCGCCGCTTGTCAGGCGGGCCGACCTGGCGAGGCCAGGATCGACCCGTAGAAGAAATGGATCACACCACCCATCCGTGGTCGGACGGCCGGTGTGCCGTGTCCAATGCTCCTGCGGGTCGATCCTCGCACGCGAGGTCGGCCCGCTCAAGAAGCGGCCGCCCCCCGGCGGCCGTCCTCAGCGTTTGCCGGCGGAGCCGGCAGGCCTGCACGTCCCGCCAACGCTTCCGCTTGCGCATCCGCCCGATAGCTGCTCCGGACCAGCGGTCCGCTCTCGACCACGGCGAATCCGCGCTCGAGGCCCACCCGCTTGAAGGTCGCGAACTGGTCGGGCGTCACCCAGCGGGCGATCGGCAGGTGGTTTCGCGTTGGCTGGAGGTACTGTCCGATCGTCATGACGTCGCAGTCCGACCACCGGCGCACATCGTCGAGAAGGTCGAGCACCTCGTCGTCGTGCTCGCCGATCCCGACCATGATGCCGGTCTTGGTGACGAGGCCGCCCTGCTTGATCTGCTGAAGGGCGCGGAGCGACCGCTCGTACTTCGCCTGCGGTCGGACGACCGGGTGCAGGCGGCGCACGGTCTCGAGGTTGTGGGCGAGGATGTCCGGCCGAGCGTCGATCACCGTCTGCAGCGCCGTCTCGTCGCCGCTGAAGTCGCCGACCAGGCACTCGAGCGACATGTCGGGGCAGGCGTCCTTCACGCGTCGGATCGTCTCCGCCCAGATCGCCGCCCCGCCGTCGGGCAGCTCGTCGCGGTTGACGGAGGTGACGACGACATGGCGCAGGCTCACCTGCCGAAGAACCTCCGCCACCCGACGCGGCTCGTCGAGGTCGAGTTCCGGCGGGCGGCCGGTCTTGACGTTGCAGAACCCGCACGCCCGCGTGCAGGTGTCGCCCAGGATCATGATGGTGGCCGCGCCGCGGGCCCAGCACTCGCCGATGTTCGGACAGGACGCCTCCTGGCAAACGGTGTGCAGGCGATGCTCGTCGATCAGCGACTTGGTGCGGAGGTAGCCCTCGCCGCCGGGCGCCCGGGCGCGAAGCCAATCGGGCTTGCGGCCGATCCGGAGATGCTGGGCCGGCGCGTCCCGGTTGTTGAGCACTTGTCCGGTCAGGCTCACCACGGCGGGGCCGATCGAACGTGCCGTGTCGCCGCCCAACGCCCGCGGATGTCGGGCCAGGGTCCGCGCGAAGCGTTCGGCGGCGCTCGGGGCCTTGGGGTCCACCGGACGGACCGCGTCGGGAACGAGGGGCAACGGCTCGGGACTCGTGGCGTGCGGGGCCATGGATCGTCAGTGTAGGACCGACGACGGGAAACAAAGACGGCCGGAGAGCGGGCGCTTCTCCGACCGTCGGCGCACTCATCCAGCGGTTCGCGGGGGCAGGGCGGCTCTGCGTCGCGGGTGCCCAGCGGGAACGGCGGGACAACGGCCTCATGAAGAAAGACGATGGGGCCCCGCCGAGTGTGAGCAGCTTGTGGCCAGATCCAGGACGATCGGACCGCGCGCTGGTTGCAGTTCGAGGGTTCGCACGCCATCCTGCGAGCGTGCCCGAGCCCGATCCGTGCGTGTCCAGTTCCGGTCCGTCCAGTTCCGGCCCTCCCGACGACGCCGGCTCCCGCCCAATGGCGTCGGCCGACGCGTCGGGCCATGCGCCGGTTCTCGTGGCCGCAGT